>JANMPX010000284.1:0-2471 GCA_031370085.1 Chloroflexota bacterium
GGTTGACGGTATACGGCTCAGCGGCGCAGCCGCTGTTGACCGGGCCGGTGTTGTTCGGATCGCCGCTGTAGACAGCGTAGAAGTAGAACGTGCCGGCGCCGGTGAACGTGAACGTCTTCGAGTCCGGCGCGATGTGGTTGAGGACCGCGTTGACGGTCGGGGTGAGATCGACCCCATCCCCTGTGCACGCGTCGTTATCGAACAGGGTGTAGCTGATCGTGCCGCCGGCAGTAGCGGTCGCTCCGCTGATCTGGGCGGTGTCATGGGCGATCGTTCCGATGGCGACCGGGCCGGTCGGCACGATGATCGTGGCGACCGTCGGGGTATTCGGAGGGACGCTCCCGGGAGGAGGGCACTCCTCCACAGAAGGCTCAGGCTGTCCCGTGTCGAGTGCCAGCACATAGGAGCGCCCCTGATTGTCAGCGAAGGTCGTGCCGACCACAACCGGGTTCTCGTTGATGGCGTTGGAGTTAACGCTGATTGGGTTGCCGCCGGCCTGTAGCCTCTCGTCAACGCCCGGGGTACCGACATACTTGCAGACGAACCACTTGTCGCCGGCGGCATGGACCGGCCGGACCAGAACAGCGGCGGACAGGGCAATTAACCCGAGGGCGGCCAGGACGACCATCATCCGGGACATCCTGCCGAGCGACAGAGTGCGAGCGTTCACGACTGGATCTCCTTGGATCGTTCCAACTCCCCTGAGCACTTGGCGGGCCGCCCGCGGTGTCCCCCTGGGGGAATGTCTGCCCGGAATATAAACCGAAGGTACCACCCTGCATAGTACCTTCTGATCTGGGTTTTCAGGACATTTGTGGAGTCTGGTGGGGTCTTCCGCAGTTAGGTCGGTGCATCAGTGCACCAGAACTGACGAACGGACCAAGCGCGGGCGGTCAGGCGGTGCGGCCGCGGGCCTCCAGCAGGACGACCTGGGTCTCCTCAGGGAGCGTGGAAAGGTGGACCACCGCCTTGGGCTGACGGATCGGCTCACTGATCGCGAGCTCGTTCAGGAAGCGCTCCGGCCCCAGCAGATCCGCTGAGGCACCGTCCGTTGCGAAGTGCATCGGGATCACGATCTTTGGATTCACCTGGGCAACCACCTCGGCGGCCTCGGCCGGCGAGATGGTGAAGTTGCCGCCGACCGGCACCAGCAGCACATCGATTGGTCCGAGCTCCGCCAGCTCCTCCTCGGTCAAAAGGTGGCCCAGGTCGCCGAGGTGGCAGACGTGAACGCCGTCAATCTCGACCGCGAAGACCACGTTCTCGCCGCGCTGCTTCCCGCGCTCGCCGTCATGGAAGGTGCGCACCCCCGTCACCAGGAGGTTGCGATGCTCGTATTCGCCGGGCCGGGTGAGGGTGAGGCCTGCCGTGATCGAGCGCGTGTAGGTGTGATCGGCGTGTGCGTGCGAGAGGGTCAGCAGATCCACCTCGTGCTTGCCGGCCACGAAGCCGGTCGACGGCGGGCAGGGATCGGTCATGGCCGACGCTTCGCGCCCCTTCAGGCGGAAGCAGGCACGCCCGTACCAGGTGATCTCCATGGGATGTCCGATCCTACCCGAAACGCACGAGCGCCGGTGCCCGCCCAATGACACCGGCGCTCGCAGGAGGGAGGGTGGAGGTAGAAACCCGGTGGGATCTCCAACTCGCACCGTGAACGCTACGGCCCAACGGTGAATCCCAAAGGGGGGCTTGCCTTAAGAAACCTGAACCTTGGCGGTTTGCGAGCCGGAGGCAATGCGACAATGCGACCGATGTCCAACCCCGGGCGACGGCTGGTCGCCATCGCCGTGCTCCTGCTGTCGGTCGTCGCGGTCGCCGTGCTGGCGCTGCGCGGCATGGGATTCGAGATCGCTCTCGGCCCCCTGGCGCGTCCGACACCGATCCTGGCCGCTGCATCACCGAGCGGCTCTGCGGCACCATCGGCATCGCCTGCTCCGGCGGTCGAAATGGCGGCGATCGAAGGGCAGGTGCGGCAGCTGCGCGGACTTCCCGACCCTTCGATCGGACCGGCGCGCGTTGTCTCGCGCGCTGCGTTGCCGGGTCTGCTGACTGCCATCTTCGACCGCGATTGGCCAGCGGACCGCCTGGCCGCCGAGAACCTGACCCTCCACGGCCTGGGCCTGCTGACCCCCGACCAGGAGATCCGTCAGCTGACCGAGCGCCTGTACGCCGACCAGGTGCTCGGCTTCTACGACCCGATCGAGCGGCGCATGGTGGTCATCAGCGACCAGGGATTCTCGCCCGAGGCACGCATCACCTACGCCCACGAGTACACCCACGCGTTGCAGGACGCAGCCTTCGATGTCGGCGCTTCCAGGGATGCGGCGATCGGCGAGGACGACCGGGAGGCCGCCCTGGTGGCGCTCGAGGAGGGCGACGCCTCGACGGCCATGGTCCTGTGGGGGCTCGGCCGGATGACCCCCGAAGAGCTGGTCGGCATCACCCAGATCCCGATCCCGGCCATGGTCGGG
>JANMPX010000024.1:0-1690 GCA_031370085.1 Chloroflexota bacterium
AGACAACCTGACGCTGACCTTCAGCCCGGAGCTGGTCGACCACAGCTTCTACGTGATCGACGTGGCCGGCGGCGACAAGATCCCGCGCAAGCGCGGCCCCGGGCTGATCCTGGCCGACCTGCTGGTCATCAACAAGACCGACCTGGCGCCCTACGTCGGCGCCGATCTTGGCGTCATGGAGCGCGATGCACGCCTGGTTCGTGGAGATCGGCCATTCCTGTTCACCGACTGTCGGGCCGGGCTCGGGCTCGACGCGGTGGTCTCCCACCTCGAGCGCGCGCGGCTCGCTCACCTGACCGGCGACCGCCGACGCCTGGCCGATGACCATCGCATCCACGCTCACGCGCACTGAGGGGCACCTGCGGCTGCGCGCTGCGCGCATCGGCGAGCGCACGCGCCTGACCGAGCTGGAGTGCCGCGCCCCGTTGCAGGTGCTGCGCAGCCACTATCTCGACCCGGCGTGCCCGGGGATGGCCTGCGCCACCATCGTCAGCGCGTCGGGAGGTGTGCTCCAGGGTGACCGCCTGGAGGTTCGCGCCGTGGTCGAGGCCGGTGCGCAGCTTCGCCTCGACACCCCGTCGGCGATGCGCCTCTACCGCATGCCCGCCGCCCGCGCCGAGCAGGAGGTCGAGCTGACGGTCGAGGGCGATGGCTACCTGGAGTACCTGCCCGAGCCGGCGATCCCCTTTGCCGGGTCGGACTTTCGCGCACGAATTCGCTGTGCGGTCGATGAGCGGGCGACGTTCATCCTGGCCGAGGCGGTCAGCGCGGGACGGGCGGCCCGCGGCGAAGTGCACCAATTCGCCCGCTACCAGTCGGTGGTCGAGATCTCTCGTCGGGGGGGCGAGCCGCTGGCAGTCGACGTCACCACGCTTGAGCCGGCCGACGGCCTCGCCATTCCCGGCCGGCTGGGGACCCATGCGGCGGCCGGGACGCTGTACGTGGTCCGCACCGGGTTTGGCGCTGACCTGCTGCGCGAAGCGGCAGCGTCGCTCGAAGAGCCGGGCACGCAGGCCGGGGCGAGCCTCCTGCCGAACGGGCTGGGGGCCTGGCTCAAGGTGCTCGGACCCGACGGCCCGGCCGTTGCCCGCGTGCTGGCTGTGGCGGCGGCGGCGGCTCATCACGAGATCCTTGGCTCACCGCCACCGCGGTCCCGGCGCCCATGACCCTGACCCGGGACGCCCGCCTGCTGTTCGCCACGCGCATGGCGCGCATGTTCGGCTATGGGCTGCTCTCGGTGGTGCTGGTCCTGTACCTGGCGGAGCTGGGCATGGACGGCGCGCGGATCGGCGCGATCCTGACCCTGACCCTGGTCGGTGACGCGGCGATCAGCCTGTGGCTGACGACCCACGCCGATCGGCTCGGCCGTCGCCGCATCCTGCTGGTCGGCGCGGCCCTGATGATGGGAGCTGGCGTCGTATTCGCGCTCACGCGAGACTTCTGGTTGCTGCTGCTGGCGGCCACCATCGGCGTCATCAGCCCCAGCGGCAACGAGGTCGGCCCGTTCCTGGCGGTCGAGCAGGCGTCGCTGTCGCAGACGCTGCCGGACCGGGATCGGACCCGGGTCTTCGGCTGGTACAACCTGGCCGGCTCGCTGGCCACCGCCAGCGGCGCCCTGGTGGCGGGCCTGAGCGCGCAGTACATCCACGGGAGCGGCTCCACTGAGCTCGACTCCTACCGCGCGATCGTC
>JANMPX010000033.1:0-2709 GCA_031370085.1 Chloroflexota bacterium
GATCCCGCCCTCGCGGTAGAGGGCCACCGCCAGCGCCTGGCCCGGGTAGTGCAGCGGCGGGATGTCGGGCAGCAGCGCGGCGGCGTCGAGGTACACGGCGTGCCCGCCGATCGGTTGGACGCACGGGATGCCGCTCGCCACGAGCGCCTCGCCGAGGTAGGCGGTCGACCGGATCCGGTAGCGCAGGTAGTCCTCGTCGATCACCTCGCGCAGGCCCAGCGCGATCGCCTCGAGGTCGCGCCCGGCGAGGCCGCCGTAGGTCGGGAAGCCCTCGGTCAGGATCAGCAGGTTGCGTGCCGCCTCGGCCCAGCGGTCGTCGTTGAGGGCCAGCCAGCCGCCGATGTTGACGATCGCGTCCTTCTTGGCGCTCATGGTCATGCCATCGGCCAGTGATGCCATCTCCCGCACGATGTCGGGGATCGATCGATCTGCCTGCCCCGGCTCGCGCTGCTTGATGAACCAGGCGTTCTCGGCGAACCGACAGGCGTCCAGGAAGAGCGGCAGGCCGTATCGGTCGCAGACGGCGCGCACGCCGCGCAGGTTCTCGAGGCTGACCGGCTGGCCGCCACCGGAGTTGTTGGTGATCGTCACCATCACCAGCGGGACCTGCGCCACGCCGCGGTCGCGAATGAAGGCGTCGAGCGCGTCGAGGTCCATGTTCCCCTTGAACGGGTGCAGGACCGATGGATGCCGCCCCTCTTCGATCACCAGGTCGACCGCTTCGGCACCGGTGAACTCCACGTTGGCGCGCGTGGTATCGAAGTGCGTGTTAGAAGGAATCGCCTTGCCGGCTCCGCCGACCACGCTGAACAGGATCTTCTCCGCGGCTCGGCCCTGGTGGGTGGGGATCACGTGCTTGAAGGGGAAGAGGCTCTGCACGCTCTCGAGGAAGCGAAACCACGACGGCGACCCGGCGTAGCTCTCGTCGCCGCGCTGGATGCCGGCCCACTGCTCGCTCGACATGGCGCCGGTCCCGGAATCGGTGAGCAGGTCGACCAGGACGTCGGCGCTGTGGATGTTGAACAGGTTGTAGCCAGCCGCTTCGAGCGCCGCCTGCCGTTCCTCGACCGTGGTCAGCCGGATCGGCTCCACGCTCTTGATGCGGAACGGCTCGATGATCGTCTTCCAGCGCTCCATGGCGGTCAGGATAGGCGGTCGGCCGCTGCACCAGCGAGCCCCTCAGTCCATCATGACTATCGAGCACGGAAACGAACGGAGCGGAATGGACCGATTTGAGACGTTGGGTAACGGCCTGACCTCGGAGCCGGCGGTCACCAGCTGGGCCGAGAACGAGATGCAGGCCTTCTTCATCGGAGACGATGGACAGCTCTGGGACACCTACTGGGACGGAGCCGCCTGGCATGAGCGGCATCCACATGGCGGCCAGCTGATCGGCAATCCTGCCGCCTGCAGCTGGGGACCCGACCGGATCGACGTCTTCGCCCGCGGCGTGGACGGGATCCTCATGCACACCTGGTACGAGCCGGGAGGCTGGCAAGCGTGGGAGTCGCTTGACGTCCGCCTAACCTCGGACCCGAGCGCCTGCGCCTGGGGACCCGGCCGGATCGACCTTTTCGCCCGCGGCGAGCGAGGCGAGCTGCTGCATGGCTGGTGGGACGGAACCGCCTGGTCATTCGCGCGCTGACGGGGAGGATCTCATCGACCGTCTACTGGCGCTGATCGGCTCGCTGCCGGTCGGCTTGGAACGCCTCGTCCAGATCGCCCTGGGTCGACCCACAGGGGCCCCACGCCTGGTGCCCCGCGTCGCCCTGCTGCTCGCCGTGCTGGCGATCGTGCCGGTCGCCGGATGGCTGATCGAGCTGATCGTGGTCCCGATCACCATCGCCAACTTCGTTGACCGACGGGTCGGTCCGTCCACCACGCTGGTGGAGATGAACGGCTACGCGCTGCTCATCCCTTTCCCCGCCGAGGCCCCTGCGAATCAGAACCTGCCTCGGACGGGGGATGAGTGGACCTGGTACGTGGTGAGGGACGACCTCCAGGAGGAGCGGGTCGCCCTGGTGCGATCGCCGCTGACGGTCGAGGCGATCCAGCAACGCTGGATCGTTGCCCGCGTCCTGGATGAGCCGGGCGCGGCCGACGCTGCCGTCGACGCGATCGTCCGATCGGGCAGGGCGGCCCCGTCGACCGGCGTAGCGATACAGCTGCTCGAGGAGGTTGAGCGGCCCCAGGGCGAGATTCGCGACCTCGACTCGCTGGCCCGGCTGTCCGATGTGCCGGCCGGCAGCCTGGTGCGCGTCAGGCTCCAGTTCAGCGGAGCCGGGGTGGCCACCTGCGCGATAACCGATCGCTGCAGCGCCCGCCGCCTGGCAGACGGCATCGGCTCATGGGATTCGCTGGCGTCGGACCCGACTGGCGAAGGCTGGGTCGTCATCCGGACCGGTTATCCCCCCTCCGAGGCTCGATTTCATGGCGTCGGCCGCCAGGCGGAGGACCGCGCGCTGGTCGACCGGATCCTGGCTCCCGGCTGGGTGCAGGGCCTGCTGGGATGGGCACACGTCCTGCACTCGGCGCACATCGAGCAGGACCTCAATCTCCCGGTGGATCGGCTGTGGCTGGGACCGATCATCTTCGCGACCGGAGCGGCGCTGCTGTCGATCGGCCGCCGGCTCGGGTACCCGCGCTTCCGCGCGTCGACCACATCCGATCGCGCGCGGCGCGCCCCGGCCCTGGGCTGGGCCGACATGC
>JANMPX010000103.1:0-1931 GCA_031370085.1 Chloroflexota bacterium
CCGTGGCGCGCGGCCACCGCGATCCCCAGCAGGACCGGCACCAGGGTGGCGGACAGGAACGGCAGTCGGGTGGTCCGCAGCAGGAGCCAGCCGAGCGACAGACGTGGCCGGATCGTGCGTCCCTGCTCCTCGGAGAGCTGCGCCAGGTAGCGGCGTGACTGCGGCACGGAGCGCTCCGAGTACTCGAAGAACGGCATCTCGGCCTCGTCCCAACCCCAGGCACGGGTGGGAGTGAAGGTGATGCGGCCCACTTCCGGCGCCGCGGCCGCGTGCCCCCACAGCTGGAGGTAGCGACGCTCGTCGTAGCCCTCGCCGGGCTTGGGGCGAATGTGGCTGCCGAGCAGGTTGACCTCGCGGTCGGTTGGCACCGCCACAACCTCGCCAACGGGTGCGTGCAGCGACACGGTACCGCTATCAGGGTCCGCCTCAAAGTCGGCCGCGACGCTCAGCGGATAGCCGCTGTCATCGACCCACGAGATGACGACGAACGGGTAGCTCGTCAGCTTGGCCAGCTGGCCGGGCTCGATGCCTGGCATCAGGCTGCCTCCTCTCGTGGAGCGACCGACACATCGGGGGCATGGCCGCTGTCGCCATCGGCCCACCACAGGCAGCGCTCCGGGGTGATCTCAATCACGGCTCGCTCGAAGAAGAGTGGAAGGGCGACGCGCATCTTCAGGAAGGCGTCGATGACCGGCTCCTTCTTGCGCCACAGGTCCAGGATCAGCCGCTCCCACTGGGCATGCGGGTCGTCCTCGATCACGCGGGCGGTCCCCTGGATAGTCGCCCGACCGGGCAGCCCCTTGAGGGCAATCGGATCGGTCAGGGCCACCGAGACGTGCGGATTGCGCTTGATATGCTCAAGCTTGCGGCTGAACAGCGTGCTCGAGTGCATCAGGATCCGCTCGCCGTCGTACAGGGGAATGAGCGGATGAGTGATCGGTCGTCCGTCCGATCGGATAACGGTGAGCTCGCCGACGAGCGCTGCATCAAGCAGTCGCTCCACCGGCTCAGGCAACCATCCCATTGCTTGGGCGCCTCCATCGGTCAGTAATAGGCTACCGGAGCATAGCATGTTGCAGGAGCGGTCGCAGCCGGCTCACGCCCCCCGCGTACACTCGGCCGATGGACGGCGGCTCGACGCGCACCTGCCTGGCACGGCTCCCCGATGGCGAGATGCGCGTCCTCGAAGGCGAGCAGCTCGACGAGATCGACCAGCTGCTCTCGCAGCCCGGCCACCTGGTATGGGTCGACATCGTCTCGCCCACCGCCGATGACCTCGCCTTTCTGCTGCGCGAGTTCGACCTGCACCAGCTTGCCCTTGAGGATCTCGAGAAACGCAAGCAGCGCGCGAAGATCGACTCCTACCCGGGCCAACATGTGATCGTCACCTACGAGGTCCTGCCCGGGACGGGTGATGAGCACGCCTTTGCGCTCGGGGAGATCCACCTGTTCGCCGGGAGCGGCTACCTGGTCAGCGTGCGGTGGGGCGCGTCTCCGGCCATCGCCGACGTCGAGCATCGGTTCCGGTTGCGGACCGATGCCGTTGGCTCGACCGTTGGCGGGCTCCTCTATTCGGTGCTCGATGCGGTGGTCGACGGCTACTTCCCCTTGCTCGACCGCCTGTCGGATCGGATCGATGACCTCGAGGAACGCATCGTGGGCGGGGTCCAAGGATCGGAGACACTGCGTTCGGTGCTGGCCATCAAGCGCGAGTTGCTGGAGCTGCGGCGCGTGCTCGCGCCCCAGCGGGATATCGCCAACGCCCTGCTCCGTCGTGACGTGCCGCTGGTCGACGATGCGGCGGTCCCCTACTTCCAGGACCTGTACGACCACCTGGTGCGCGTGCTGGAGAGCCTCGACCTGTATCGCGACCTGGTGGCCGCCGCGCTCGAGGCGAACCTGTCGGTCACCAGCAACAACCTCAACGCGGT
>JANMPX010000119.1:0-7605 GCA_031370085.1 Chloroflexota bacterium
GATCCCAGCTCGCCGTACACCGGCGGGTCGATCATGGGCGACCGCATCCGCATGATGGAGCACTCCGCGGACCGCGACGTCTTCGTGCGCTCGATGGCGGCACGTGGTGAGCTCGGTGGCCTTGCGGCCAGCACCTGGCTCGCGGCCGCGGCGCTGGATGCCGCCGGCTACGACCCCGTATTGATCGAGACGGTCGGGGCCGGGCAGAGCGAGATCGAGATCGCCCGGCTGGCCGAGACGACGGTGGTGGTCGAGGTGCCGGAGATGGGGGACGAGGTGCAGGCCATCAAGGCCGGGCTGCTCGAGGGCGCCGACCAGATGGTCGTCAACAAGGGGGATCGGCCCGGCGCGGAGCTGGCCGCCCGGCAGCTGCGGGCGATGCTGTCGAGCGCCGGTGGCCGGGTCACACGCACCCCGCCACCCGTCCTGATGACCACCGCCACGCTGGGAGAAGGGATCGCCGCGCTGGTCGACGCCATCGACGGGCACCGCGCGCAGGCCAGGTCGCCCGAGCAGACGCGAGCTCGGGCACGGCACCAGATCCGGGCCGCGCTGGCTGACCTGGGAGCGCGCCACGCGGTGGCCGATCCGCGATGGGAGGCGACGCTGGATGCTGTCGCCGAGCGCCGCCTCGACCCGCTCAGCGCCGCAGAGCGGCTGCTAGGCTACGAGGCATGAGCATGGAGCGGGTCTTCGTCATCGGCGCGGGGCTGATGGGGCATGGCATCGCGCAGGTGAGCGCCGCGGTCGGCAAGTCGGTCACCCTGGCCGACCGGACCATCGAGCTGGCCGACAAGGGTCGCCAACGGGTCGCCGGCAACCTCGCCCGCCAGGTCGAGAAGGGGAAGCTCGCGGCGGACGAGGCGGAATCCATCGTGGCCCGCATCGTCACCTCCGCCGGCACCGATGCGGCGCGAGGCCACGACATCGTCATCGAGGCGGTGTTCGAGGATGAGTCAGTCAAGCGCGAGACCTGGGCGGGCCTGACCGCCGCCGCGGATGCAGGTGCCATCTTCGCCAGCAATACCAGCAGCATCAGCATCACCGCGCTGGCCACCGCGACCGACCGGCCGAGCCACTTCATCGGCCTTCACTTCTTCTCACCGGTGCCGGTCATGAAGCTGATCGAGATCATTCCCGGCCTGGAGACCGATGCCGCCACCGTCGCGGTGGCGCGCGCCTTCGCGGAGGAGCTGGGCAAGACGGTGATCGGGTCGAAGGACTACCCCGGTTTCATCGTCAACCGCATGCTCGGCCCGTTCATCAACGAGGCCGTCTTCGCCCTGATGGACGGCACCGGCAGCGCAGACGACATCGACACCGGCGCGCGGCTCGGCCTCAACCACCCGATGGGCCCGCTGGAGCTGAGCGACTTCATCGGCAATGACGTCATGCTCAACGTGCTCGACGTGCTGTATCGGGGTTTCGGCGATCCGAAGTTCCGCGCCGCCCCGCTCCTGCGCCAGATGGTCAGCGCCGGTCAGCTCGGCCGCAAGGCAGGGCGGGGCTTCTATCGCTACGACGAGAAGGGGACCAGGATCGGCTGATGGCCAGTACCCCGGCAGCGGTCCGCCCGGACCCCTTCGCCCTCAGCGAGGAGGAGCGCAGCGTCCGCGAGACGGCCCGCGAGTTCGCGCAGCGCGAGCTGGCCCCCACCGTGGCCCAGCGGGACGAGGACGAGGAGTACGACCTTTCGCTCTTCCGCCGCATGGGCGAGGCGGGGCTGACCGCCATCCCGTACCCCGAGGAGCTCGGCGGGGCGGGGCTGTCGTACTTTGCGTGGGTTCTCGCCTGCGAGGAGATCGCGGCGGCGGACATGGGCATGGCGGTGAGCCTTTCCGTCCACGTGCTCGCGCAGATGTGCATCTACAGCTACGGCACCGATGAGCAGCGGGCCCGCCTCTTGCCCGCCATGACCTCCGGCGCACAGCTGGGCGCGTTCGCCCTGACCGAGCCGCAGGCCGGGTCCGATGCGGCGGCGATCGGCCTTCGGGCGGAACGAACCACCGACGGCTATGCCCTCACCGGGACCAAGGTGTGGATCACCAACGCGGGGGCCGCGGACCGCTACATCGTCTTCGCAACCGTCGACCGGGCGCGCGGCGGCGAGGGAATCACCGCGTTCGTGGTCGAGGCCGAGGCTCCGGGCTTCCGTATCGGCGCACACGAGAAGAAGATGGGGATCCGCGATTCCGCGTCGGCCGAGCTGGTCTTCGACGGGGCGCAGGTTGCCGTCGAGAACCGCCTCGGCGCCGAGGGTGATGGTCTGAAGGTGGCGCTCGGCTCGCTGAGCGCGGGACGGATCAGCATCGCGGCGGCCTGCACGGGCCTCGCGCGCTCCGCCCTCGAGCATGCCGCCCGCTATGCCGTCGAACGCAGGCAGTTCGGCAAGCCGATTGCCGAGCAGGAGATGATCCAGGCGATGCTGGCCGATGCGGCGGTGGCGGTGGAGGCTTCGCGCCTGCTCACCTGGCGCGCCGCGCGCCTCCGCGACGCCGGCCAGCCGATCAACGGCGCGAGCAGCATGGCCAAGATGTATGCCTCCGACGCGGCCATGCGGGTCGCCACCGACGCGGTGCAGATCTACGGTGGCGCGGGATACAGTCGCGAGAATCCTGTCGAGCGCCTGATGCGCGACGCGAAGGGAGCGCAGATCTACGAAGGGACCAACCAGGTCCAGCGGCTGATCATCGCCCAACAGCTGATCGAGGAGATCCGGAGGTCCAACCCATGACCGCGACGTCTGCCGAACCGGTGGCTGCGGCCCCTGCCGCGCCGCGACCGACGGAGACCGTGATCGAGCCGCTGACGCTCCCCGACGACGTCCGCGCCGAGAGCCTGGTGGCGCTCGTTCACAAGAGCGTCGAGCGCTATCCCGACAAGGAGGCGCTGCGCTGGAAGCTTCCGAGGTCGCGACGTCAGACCGGAGGCCCGCCCGAGGAGGAGGCGGCGGAATGGACCAGCACCACCTACCGCCAGACGTGGGACTGGATCACCCAGGTGGCGATGGGCCTCAAGCACCTCGGGATCCGGGACGGCGACCGGATCTGCATCATGAGCCGGACTCGACCCGCCTGGCTGGCAGCCGACATCGGGTCACTGTCGCTGGGCGCCATCACCTGCCCGATCTACCCATCGGTCGAGCCGAGCCAGGCCGCCTATGTCATCAACAACGTCGGCGCACGGCTGGTCTTCGTTGAGAATCTGCAGCAGGCGGCCAAGATCGAGCAGGTGCGCGGCGACTGTCCGACGCTCCAGTTCGTGGTCGTCATCGACGATCGGGGCCGCCTCCCCGAGGGAGCCATCAGCTTCGACGACATCTTCGACCTGGCGACGGTCGATCCGGGCGAGATCCGCGAGTGGACCACGGCCTGGAGAGATTTCGGGCGCAGCAAGGTGGCGACCATCGTCCACACCTCGGGGACCACCGGCAATCCCAAGGGCGTGGTGCTGACCCACGGCAACATCCTGCACAACTACGAGGCCGGCATCCAGGCGGTCGATTTCAACGAGAACGACCTCTTCCTGTCGTTCCTGCCGCTGTCGCACATGACCGAACGCGCCGCCGGCCAGATCGTGCCCCTGGGGCGGGGCTGCACCATCGCGTACGCCGAGCCGGCGATCGAGCGCCTTGCGGCCAACATGGCCGAGGTACGCCCGACCGTGATGGTCGCCGTGCCGCGGCTCTACGAGCGGCTCTACGCACGGGTCACCGCGACCGTCGAGGCCGGGCCGCCGCTGCGCCAGCGGATCTTCGGCTGGGCGCTGGGGCTGGGACGGGCAAAGTACGCCAACCACCTCGCCGCACGGCCGGACTCGCCCTGGCTGCAGCTTCAGCTCAAGGTCGCCGATCGCCTCATCTTCCACAAGATCAAGGCGCGCACCGGCGGTCGGGTGCGCTACTTCGTGTCGGGTGGCGCCCCGCTGAGCCAGGAGATCGGCGAGTTCTTCTCGGCCATGGGGATGCTCATCCTGGAGGGCTACGGCTTGACCGAAACGGCACCGCTGCTGTCGATCAACCGGCCAGGCGACTACAAGTTCGGGACGGTCGGCAAGCCGGTCGCCGAAACGCAGATCCGGATCGACCCCGCCAATGGCGAGATCCTGGCCCGCGGGCCGCAGGTCATGCAGGGCTACCTCGACCAGCCCGAGGAGACCGCCAAGGTGATCGACGCCGATGGCTGGTTCCATACCGGCGACATCGGCGAGCTGGACCCCGACGGCCGAATCCTGATCACCGATCGGCTGAAGAACATCATCGTTCTCGGCAACGGCAAGAACGTGGCGCCGGCCCCGCTCGAGATCGCCATCCTGACCAGCAGGTACATCGCCCAGGCGGTGGTCCTCGGCGACAACCAGCCCTACACCGGAGTCCTGATCGCCCCCGATTTCGAACAGGTGAGCGCCTGGGCCAGTGCCAACGGGATCGTCGCCACGACGCCCGAGCAGCTGATCGAGGATCGGGCCGTCCAGAAGCTGATCGAGGGTGAGGTGAAGGCCAAGCTGGAGGGCTTCGCCATCTTCGAGCGGCCGCGCAGAGTCGCTCTCCTGCCGCGCCTGCTCTCCGAGGAGGAAGGCGAGCTGACCCCTTCGCTCAAGGTCAAGACCCGCGTCGTGGTCAAGGCCTGGGCCGGCAAGGTGGCCCAGCTCTTCGGCGAAGCGGAGAAGGCGCCCAACTGACCACGGCTCTCTCCGGCCGTCGCGGCGGTACCATTCCCCGCATGAATGACGTGTACATCCTTTCCGCCGCCCGGACCGCGATCGGCAAATTCGGCGGCGGGCTGTCAACCGTTCCAGCCACCGAGCTGGGTGCCGCCGCGATCCGCGCGGCCGTGGAACGGGCCCACATCGACCCGGCCAGGGTCGACGAGGCCATCATGGGCCAGGTGATCCAGGCCGGTGCCGGCCAGGCTCCGGCACGCCAGGCCGCGCTGAAGGGAGGTCTGCCGGATGGCGTCTCGGCGACCACCATCAACAAGGTCTGCGGCTCCGGCCTCAAGGCGGTGATGATCGGCGCCGCCGTCATCCGTGCCGGCGACGCGGAGCTGATCGTGGCCGGCGGCATGGAGAACATGAACCTGGGGCCGTATTTGCTGCCGGGCGCTCGGGCCGGCTATCGGCTCGGGAATGCCGAGCTGGTTGACGCGACCGTTCACGACGGCCTGTGGTGCGCCATCTGCGATGTGCACATGGGGATCCATGCCGAGCGCGTGGCGGCCAAGCACGAGGTGAGCCGCGCCGCCCAGGACGAGTTCGCCGTGCGCTCCCACCAGCGGGCGCTGGCGGCCATCGCCCAGGGACGCTTCGCCGATGAGATCGTCCCGGTGGAGGTGCCCGGCAAGAAGGGCCCGACCATCGTCGACACCGACGAGAATCCGCGCGCCGACACCTCGCTCGAGGCGCTGGCCCGGCTGAGGCCGGCGTTCCAGCCCGATGGCGGGACGGTCACCGCCGGCAACGCGCCTGGCATCACCGATGGTGCGGCAGCGCTGGTGCTCGCCTCGGCCGACGCCGTGGCGCGCGACGGCCTGGCGCCGATCGCGAGGATCCTTGGCTACAGCCAGGCGGACGTGGCTCCGGAATGGCTCTTCGAGGCGCCGATCAGCGGCGTGCGCCGCCTCCTCGAGAAGCTGGACGCGTCGCTCGACAGTTTCGACCTGATCGAGATCAACGAGGCGTTCGCGGCCCAGGTGCTGGCCGATGGCGATGCGCTTGGCTTCGACTGGGATCGGGTCAACGTCAACGGGGGCGCCATCGCGCTCGGCCACCCGATCGGCGCATCGGGGGCCCGCGTGCTGACCACGCTGCTCTACGAGCTGCGGCGGCGAGGCGGCGGACGCGGCCTGGCCACGCTCTGCCTGGGCGGTGGGGGAGCGGTTGCTCTTGCGGTGGAGACGCTCTGAGCCACACCGCCGTTCGGCACGTGGCCCGGTGACTTTCAGCAGGGGCCGGTGCGGCGCGGCGCCCCCGTATAATCGCAGCGTCTGCGGCCCGGCCTGCTTGCGCACATCACCTTCGCGGAGGCGCCGTCCGGCCCACGTACTGGAGGCTCCAGAACAGAACGCCAATGGCAAGTTCGAATCCGGTCGCGGAAGCGCCGAACATCTGGGCCGTCGCCCAGGAGCAGTTCGACCACGCCGCCGAACAGCTTGACCTCGACCCCGGCCTGCGCAAGGTTCTCCGCGTCCCGCAGCGTGAGCTGACCGTCAATTTCCCGGTCACCATGGACGACGGACACGTGGAGGTCTTCACCGGCTACCGCATCCAGCACAACGTCAGCCGCGGACCCGCCAAGGGCGGCATCCGCTACCACCAGGACGTGACCCGCGACGAGGTTCGGGCCCTGGCGATGTGGATGACCTGGAAATGCGCCGTGGTCAACATCCCGTACGGTGGCGGCAAGGGCGGCGTGATCGTCGACCCCAAGAAGCTGTCGATGAAGGAGCTGGAGGGGCTGACTCGCCGCTTCACCACCGAGATCAGCCCGCTGATCGGGCCGGATCGCGACATCCCGGCGCCTGACGTGAACACCAATTCCCAGGTGATGGCGTGGATGATGGACACCTTCTCGATGCACCGCGGCTACACCATCCCCGGAGTGGTCACCGGCAAGCCGATCGCCATCGGCGGGTCGCTTGGCCGCAGGGAGGCGACCGCGCGTGGCGCGGTCTTCACCCTGCAGAAGGCAAGCGCGGCGCTCGGTGTCCCGCTCGTTGGCGCCCGGGTCTCGATCCAGGGATACGGCAATGCGGGCTCGATCGCGGCTGAGCTGCTGGCGGCCGAGGGATCGGTGATCGTGGCGGTCAGCGACTCCACCGGCGGGATCTACAACCCGAAGGGGCTCGACCCGGCCAAGGTCAGTGCCTGGAAGCGGGAGCACGGCACCGTCGCCGGGTACCCCGGATCCGAGGCGGTCTCCAACCGGGAGATCCTGGAGCTCGACTGCGAGATCCTGGTCCCGGCGGCGCTCGAGAACCAGATCACTGGCGATAACGCTCCACGCATCCGCGCCAAGATCGTCGCCGAGGCGGCCAACGGGCCGACCACGCCCGAGGCCGACCAGATCCTCTCCGACCGCGGCGTCTTCGTCATCCCGGACATCCTGTGCAACGCCGGCGGCGTGACGGTGAGCTACTTCGAATGGGTGCAGGACATGCAGTCCTTCTTCTGGACCGAGGCGCGCATCAATGAGAGCCTCAAGGAGATCATGGACCGCGCCTTCGAGAGCGTCTTCGCGATGAGCAAGCTGCACGGCGTGCACATGCGCATGGCGGCCTACATGGTGGCCGTGGCGCGCGTCGCCGAGGCGACCACGCTGAGAGGCCTCTACCCCTAGGAGGGGGCTGCCATGCTCGACCACGAAGAGCGCTTCCTGTTTCGCGAGGAGATCCTGAACCTGGCGAACGCCCTGGCGGAGGCGGGGGCGCTCGACAACGTGGAGGACCTGCTGGCCGACGTGACGACCTCGCCGCGCTTTGACAGCGACGTGTTCACGCTGGAGCGCTCGCTGCAGGTGATGCTCGGCAGCCGCGCCGGCTCCACGCTGGTTGGTCTGCTGACCGTCACGCGCGAGGTGTTCGACGAGGTCGGCGAGATCGGCCTGCC
>JANMPX010000085.1:0-2507 GCA_031370085.1 Chloroflexota bacterium
CCGCGGTCACCTCCAGGTCGGCGGAGATCGTCTCGTCACCAATGGCCTGGACCTGATAGATCCCACCCGGCAGATGCGATGGCACTGTGACCTGGAGGGTGAACATGCCTTCCGCATCGGTCTTCACCGTCCCGAACTGGACAATCAGGTCCTGGCCGGTCAGCACAATCACCCGGTCGCTGTCGGGCTCCATCTTCTCCCCGACGACCGTTACCGTACCTCCGGCGGTGACCTGCGGGGGCTCCAGCTGAACCGTGGGCTCCGTTCCCCCGCCATGAGCAAGGGCCGCGAGCGGCACCGCCAGGCCGACACCGAGTGCCAGCAGCACGGGCAGTACGGTTCCCCGAACGCGCTGCCGAGCTTGCATCAACGACCTTCCTTCTTCTCGTTGGCGCCCAACAGCGGGCTCATGAATCCAGCACCTCCGGCGATCAACGCCAGGAGACCAAGCGTCAGCGGCAGCCAGAACAATGGGGAAGAGCTAACCAGGGCAGTGATCCCGATCTCGGTCAGGCCGAGTCCGATGGCGAGCAGAAACACCCGCACCAGAATCGGTCCCATCACATTGCCCCCTGGATATGTGGCTCTGCAGCGGTCGCCAACGCGTAGAAGATGAGGGCCGCGAGAGCGATCGTTACCAAGCTGCCCAGGATGATGACCCAGCGGCGACGACCCGCTGAGCGGTAGCGATTGCGGTCCACGAACGGCAGCAGCGCCAGGCCCCCGAACAGGATGGCGGGACTCCACAGGAGCGCCGGCAGTCCGAACCAGTCCTCGAAGGGGTAGAAGGGCAGGAACATCCAGGGGGGCTTGGTCGTTTCCGTGCCGGGAATGGGTCGATCACCCAAAGGCGCAGGCCAAATGATGGCAATGGCTGTCGTCGCGGCGAGGATGAGCAAGCCGAAGCCGGCCATGCGCACGACGTGGGCGGCGAAGGTCGATCCTGATTTCACCGGCTCCGGGCCGCCCTCGAGAGCGGCATCCTGCACCTGCGGTCTTGCGCTGATGCCGTGGCGCTTGACAAGCAGGAAGTGCGCGAGCATCAGGCCCGCCCCGATCGCCGGCAGGATCACGATGTGCGCGATGTACAGCCGTCCCAGGATCGGCAGGCTGGCCGCGAAGTCTCCGGAGAACCAGAAACCGAACGCCCCGAGCAGATTGCCGGCCTCCACGTTGTGGCCGAGCGCCTCGAAGCCCTCCTGGTCCCACTTCAGGACCGTGCCGGTGAAGAGCAATCCGAGCGTTGTGGCAAGCAGCGCAAGTCCGATCAACCAGTTCGCCTCGCGCGGCCGCTTGTAGGACCCGGTGACCACGACCCGGCCCAGATGGAGGAGGACGGTGGCCATGACGACATTCGCAGTCCAGAAATGAACTCCGCGAACAACGTCACCGAGCGGCGCCGTGTTCATGATGTACACGACGCTGGCGCGCGCAGCCTCGGGCGTCGGGTGGTAGAACTGCGCCAGCCAGATCCCGGTGGCGGCCAGGATCAGGAAGCCGAAGAAGGTGATGCCGCCGAGGATGTAGCCGATGCCGTTGGCATGAGCCGGGACGTCGTACGCCAGGCCGCTCAGCCCCAGGCGTTCATCCAGGACGGCCCATATCCTCCGCCATCCGCGCTGCTGGTCGCTGGCTGCACCCTCCACAGCCATAGCTTCCGCCTCCTCTTTTCTAGCTACGATTCCGGCTCATCCTAGGTCAAACCTGCGCTCCGAAGATGAGAGCCGCGAGAGCCGTTGCTGAGAATCGGCTGAGCGTACGGGCTCCCATTCGGGGGGCCGCGCCTTTGCGTCGTGAACGGGGAGGGGCGGTCCCCGCCAGCCAATGACACCGTCCCTGGCGCCGGCTGCTTGGCTCACTTCACATCGCCGTCTCATGCTGCGCTCAGGGAGGACGTCCACCGTGTGGTCGTGCCCATTTCCGGGCCGCCAGCGGACCGACAGGTGGAGGATACCCTTGTCACGACGAAATGCCTCTCGACGCAGTGGTAGTCGCAGGCCCACACCGCGTGCCACCGCGATGCTGCAGAGACCGAGCAACCCAGCGGCGGCTGGACAGGAGTCGGAACTCGAAGGCCTGTCGGTTTCCCATTGGTTCGATCCGGGCGACCGGGGCGAGCCGTACACCGCGGTCGTCCGATTCGCTGGACATCGCGCCGACGTCGAGGGCAGACCGGGAGTCAACGACGCCTTTGTCAAGGAGGAGACGATCGACGGGGTTGTCCCGGGGAGCGGACCTGTGTCGATCACCACCTGGGTCGACGGACTCCAGCCAGGCGAATGGACCGTGAAGGCGGACATGGTTCGACCGCATCTTGGCCGGTCGAAGGGCGGCGGAAATAACTCCGGCGAACACACCTTGCCGCGCGCTGCGTGGTCATGGATGCGATGGCGAGTCTCGAGCGGACCGTTTGACCTTGTCCGAACTCGTTGGGCGCCCATGGTCCGCCTCGCCCGCATGCCGGCGGTCATTCCGGGGAGCTGGATCTGCCTGGTTCTGCTGGGTGT
>JANMPX010000132.1:0-1831 GCA_031370085.1 Chloroflexota bacterium
GGGGCACGACGTGACGCGCGAGTACTACTTCAATGACTTCGGGACGCAGGTCCATAACCTGGGCCTCTCGGTGCTGGCCCGCCGCAACGACGAGCCGATCCCGGAGGACGGGTACCACGGTGATTACGTAACGGAGCTGGCCGCGCAGGTGCCCGACCAGATCTGGCGGGCGGCCACCTCCGAGGGAGCGGACCCGGGCTGGGTGCTCGGGCGCTGGGCGTCCGAGCGGGTGCGGGAGGGAATCGAGGAGAGCCTCTCTCGGCTCGGGGTCAGGTTCGATATCTGGAAGGGCGAATCCTCGCTCCATGAGGAGAACTGGGTGACCGATGCCGTGGCCCGACTCCGGGCAGCAAGCCACATCTACGAGCAGGATAGCGCGACCTGGTTCCGCTCCACCGCCTTCGGCGATGACAAGGACCGGGTCGTCTTCCGCTCCAATGGCCAGCCGACCTATTTCGCCTCGGATATCGGTTACCTGGTCGAGAAGTTCAGCCGTGGCTTCGACGAGCTGATCTACCTGTGGGGCGCCGACCACCACGGGACGGTGGCCCGGCTGCGCAACGCCGCTAGGGCGATGGGCCAGGATCCAGAGGCGGTCCAGGTGATCCTGATCGCGTGGGTGCGCTTCGTTCGCGGCGGGGTGATCGACTCGATGAGCAAGCGTTCGGGCGAGTTCATCAGCCTGGACGAGCTGCTGGCGGAGATCGGCGCCGACGCCGCCCGCTGGTTCTTCGGCTCACGCGCGGCAAGCTCGGGGATCGACTTCGATATTCAGCTCGCGAAGCAGCAGTCGGCCGAGAACCCGGTGTACTACGTGCAGTACGCCCACGCCCGTTGCAGCTCGATCCTGCGCAGGGCGGCCGAGGTCGATCTGGCCCCGGACACGTCGGATGCCCCGGCCCTCCTCCAGCATCCGGCCGAGCAGGCGCTCATCCGACGCCTCCTCTCGCTGCCGGATGTGGTGGCCGACGCCGCCGAGCGGCGCGAGACGCACGAGCTGACCGCGTATCTGCTGGAGGTCGCGCGACTCTTCAGCCAGTTCTACCGCGATTGCAAGGTTCTCAGCGAGCAGCCGGCCGAGGCCGAACTGTCCCGCGCGCGCCTGGCCCTGACCGATGCCGCTCGCCTCGTGCTTGCCAATGCGCTCGGACTGCTGGGGATCTCCGCCCCCGAGGCGATGTGACGCCAGGCGTCAGAGCCCGGCCGCCATCCGCTCGAGCAGGGCGGCCGACGAGGCGTGCAGCACGATCGATTCGGTATCGCTGATGCTTACCAGCCGGGTCGCGAAGGGCAGCTTCGCGCTCGATGCGGCGTAGGCGGTCGCGAACTCGGTCGCCTCGATCGGGGCGTCCCAGCTGAAGCGCCACGCGAGCCCCCACGCTCCAGCCGGACCGCTGGCGACCACGATGCGGTCGCCCCCCCAGCCGGCCGCCGCCCTGTCGGCAGCTGCCTGATCGGCTCCAATCCCCGCCAGCCAGATGCTGATCCACGCCTCGCCGAGGGTCGACTCCTCGCGCGCCGTCCAGCCAGCGCCGAGCTCCGCGACGATCGACGGCGGAGTGACGACATCGGGCGTCTCGTTGGCGACGTATTTTTCCGGGTGCAGGATCTGCTCGGTGGAGGCGGGCAGGTCTGAGTAAGCCGCGTTCACGGCGTCCCAGCCGCCCGACGCATAGAGGCGGCCGACGAACTCGGCCCCGGCCAGGTACGGGAACTCGAGCTGCTGCACCATCCAGCCGGGGATCCCGACCATGGCCGGGATCGGGATCTGGGTGATGCCGACCAGCTCTTCGGGGGTCATCCGGCCGAGCCCCCACAGGACCATGGCCGT
>JANMPX010000156.1:0-4314 GCA_031370085.1 Chloroflexota bacterium
GGCCTCGGTGGTCAGCTGGTTGATCTTCCAGGGGTAGACTCCGTCGCCGTACACGCTCCGATCGGGGAGCGGCAGGTATCCGGTGTCACGTGGGATCGAGATCATTTCGGCCGTCCGCGCCACCGGATCGATGCTGACCACCAGGATGGTGTCGGTCAGCGCTTCCGCCCGACCCGCCCCAGCATCGATACCGAGGAGCAGGAAGGTGATTCGTTGCGTGCCATCCCAGCGGTAGTCGGGCCGGTTCAGGGGGCCACCTCCCCCGCCTGGCCCGGAGCTCTGCCCGGTGAAGACGTCGTCGAGGCCCGAGCTGACCTGGCCGATCGCGATCGCCGCCCACGCGTGCATCCCCACGGTGACCGCTACCAATAGCAGAACCAGGGCCAGGGAAGTCGACCGCTTCCGGGGATTCCGGGCCGGCCGACCGGCGAGGACGATGGAGGCCAGCCGCCAGACCATCAGCGTGAGGTTGAGGACGGCGACCCCGGTGAGGAAGGTGGGGGACAGCACATCGTTGCGCACCTGGCCGATGAGCAGTGCGAGGGCGCCGGCGCCCATCACCAGGAGGAGAACAGGGGCCGCAAAGACGGCCGCCAATCTCCTTTCGCCAGCGTAGGCCTGCCCGAGGCCGGGGAACACGAACGACAGGAATGCCGCGATGGCTGCGTGAGGCCGGCGCGGGCGATCCTTCATTGGCACCTTCAGGGAGATCGAGGGAGGCGGGGCCGCATTCTAGCAAAGAGCCGCCAAACGGCCCTCGAGCACGTGGTGCGTCGACGCCACGCAAAGCAGGTACGGAGCGGTCTAGTACCTTTGCGCCAGGGGCGGGCGGGACCCTAGACTAGGGGCGGAGCCTGCTCGGGCTCTGCGAATCGGTCTTCAGTACCGACCTTCCGAGGGAATTCGTGCCCACCCAGACCGCCTTCATCGTCATCAGCGCCGGCGTCGCCGGACTGATGGGGCTGGCCGCCGTCATCGCCCTGCTCGGGGAGCGCTCAGCCCGCCGACGCGCCGGCGAAACGATCGGCGGACCGTCCGACAGCCGGCCGATCGCTGCTGACAAGTACGGCACGACCGATGGCGTTGACGCGGCCGAGGCGCCGAGCGGATCGTTCGACGGCGTCATCCGTGTGGTCTGGTGGCTCAGCATCGTTGGCGTGCTGGTGGGGGTCGGCCTCTCGGACGCCTATCGGAGTGACCAGGGCGCCATCTTCGCCGTCGGCGGGGCGGCCGCTCTCGTGGTCGTGGTGCTGCACGAGCTGCTGCCCAGGCGCTGGCGCAGCCGGTGGCTGATGCTGCTGGAGGTAGTGGCCGCGCTCGCGCTCGCAACCGGCGTCGTGCTGCTGACCGGCCACGCCAAATCGC
Source organism: Chloroflexota bacterium (assembly GCA_031370085.1). Classification (GTDB taxonomy): domain Bacteria; phylum Chloroflexota; class Limnocylindria; order QHBO01; family QHBO01; genus CF-167. Next base: position 1,366 of record JANMPX010000156.1, read on the forward strand.
CGTTCGTCTTCAGCTATGACCTGCTGGCGGTGGCCGTTGCGCTGACCGTGGGCGGCTGGGCAGCGATGGCGGTCGCCGGCGCGGCGGTGCTGGCCTACCTGGGAGTGGCCTGGATCGATCCGGTGCGCGCGCAGTTCACCGGAAGCGATCTCCTCGGGATCGCGCTCAACGGCGGTTCGATCTTCATCCTGTCGTACCTTGCCGCCGTCTTCGCCACCAGTGAGCGTCGCCTGCGGGCCACCATCGAGCGCCTGTGGCGGATCGACCATCTCACCGGCCTGATCCGTCGCGAGGAGCTGGCCTCGGCCCTCGAACAGGAGGTCCAACGGTCCCGTCGCAGCGACCGGCCGTTCTGCCTGGTGATGTGCGACCTTGACGGACTGAAGGCCCTGAACGACTCCTTCGGACATGAGCGCGGCGACGTTGTTCTGCGGGGGGTCGGCAGCGCGATTCGGCGCTCCACCCGCACCGTCGACTCCGCCTACCGATACGGAGGGGACGAGTTTGTCGTCCTTCTGCCCGAGACCGAGTACCACGGTGCCTATCTCGTCGCCGAGAAGATCAGGGTCGGGGCGGAAGAGGTGGGTCAGGCGTTTGGGGGAGGCGGCGAGGTGCTGACGAGCGTCAGCATCGGCCTGGTCTCCTACCCTGAAGACGGGGTCGCGGCAGACGAGCTCCTGCTCGCCGCGGACCGCGCCATGTACCACGCCAAGGGCCTGGGCAAGAATCAGATCAGCGGCAATCCCCGTCCGCCTCGCCGACTCGGACTGGTGAGCGCTTCTTCAGTGGTGAGCGAGGCTGACGGCGGACCCGGCCCAACGCCGGCCGGGGGTGTTGAAAGTGCCGCGCATGACGACACGGACGAGTCAGAGCCGGATCCCGGCGAGATGCGTCGCCAGATCGCCGTGGCGCGGGGCAATATGGACCCGGATCACCAGGTGCGCCGGGCGATGGACGCGTTTCTTTCCTGATGCCCGGCTTCTCAACGCGCGCCATCCGCGCGGCGAGCCGGGTGCCCGCGGCCCCCCAGGCGCCGGTCAACGTTCCGATCTACCAGAGCAGCACCTTCGAAGTCGGCAGCGCTCTCGAGCTGGCCGAGCTGCTCGAGTTCGCGCGCCCCGGCCACAGTTACAGTCGCTATTCGAATCCCACCCACCAGGCGCTTGAAGAGGCGCTCGCCGAGCTCGAAGGGTCGGAGGCCTGCCAGGTGACCGCCTCCGGCATGGCCGCCGTCCACGCCGCGGTGCTGTCCACGGTGCGCACGGGAGAGCAGCTGATCGTGCCGCAGGCCGTCTATGGCGGCATGGTCGGGTTGGCCAACGCCGTGCTCGAGCGGTCCGGGATCACCGTGCACGCGGTCGACACCACTGATCCCGAGCTCGTCTCAGATGCCATTGGGGACCAGACGCGTCTGATATGGCTGGAGACGATCAGCAACCCAACCACGGCGATGGCCGACATCGCTGCCATCGCCCAGATCGCTCACCAACGAAACGTGATCGTTGCGGTCGACAACACCTTCGCCTCGCCGTACCTGTGCAACCCGCTGGCCCTCGGCGCCGACCTCGTGGTCCATTCGACCACGAAGTACATCGGGGGGCACTCGGATATCATCGGTGGAGCCATCCTGGGCAGCGCTGAACGGGTGGCGGCGGCTCGCAAGATCGTGATCAATGCCGGCGGCAACGCCGCCCCGCTTGAGGCATTCCTCGCGCTGCGTGGCCTCAAGACGCTCGCGTTGCGCATGGAGCGCCACGGCAGCAACGCGCTGGCCGTGGCGACGGCGCTGCAGGCAGCACCCGGCGTCGAGCGGGTGCGCTACCCAGGCCTCGCGACGCATCCCCAGCATGCGCTGGCTCAACGGATCCTGCGCGGCGGGAACGCCGGCGGCATGCTGGCCCTCGAACTCGCCGGTGGCCGCGCTGCCGGGGAGCGCTTCCTGGATCGACTCGAAGTGGCGATCCATGCCACCAGCCTCGGCAGCGTCGAAACGCTGTGCAGCCACCCGGCCTCCTCTTCGCACCGACAGCTCGGCGAGGCCGAGCTCGCTGCCGCTGGCCTCACCCCCGGCATGGTGCGCGTCTCGATCGGCCTGGAAGATCCGGAGGACCTGGTCGCCGATCTGATGGCTGCTGCCTCGCCGACCCGCAGCTGATCGGGCGTCCACAGCTTGACCGACGTCATCGACCTGTGGCGAGCGGTCGACCCGGGGGCGCGGCTGGTATCCGGATCGCTCGAGGGGCTGCAGCGATTGGTCCGCGGCGTACGCCGCAGCCGAGCGGCGCCGCCTCACCTTCCGCCCATCTCCGACGGGGAGCTCCTGGTGCTCGACGCGGCGCTCCTGGCAGGACCGCTCGACGATCTGCTTGACACGCTGCGAGCGGCTGAGCTCCAGCCGGCGGCGGTCGTGCTGGCGGGGATGACATCGTCGGCTCGTCCCAACCCTGCCGGCAGCGAGATGCCGATCCTGGCAAGCACGCATCCGATCGTCACCCTCAGCGAGCAGTTCGCCGCATACCTGCGCGACGAATCGGCGCAGCTCACCCGCCTGGCAGGAGAGCTGCGCCTCACGCTTGCCGAGGCCGCATTGGCCGACCCCGACCCGGCGACCCCTGCCGGCATCGTGGCCGCGCGCATCCGGCGGGGGGTCGCCGTGGTCGCCGACGGCGAGTTGCGGAGCGTCCATCCCCGTCCCGCGGGGCTCGCGCTGGCGGCCCGCTTCGCAGCTGCGCATGCACGTCTGCTGGGTGGGGGCACCCATCGCGCGGAGAGCCAGCGCCGCACCCGCGATGGGCTCTGGACCCTGGAGCGGCGCGTTCGGCCCGGCGCCGCAGTCTGGCTGTTCGATGACCTGCCCTTCGCCGCAGTTGACATTGTTTCAGCCGATGCGCTGACGGTCACGCTGCGAGCGCTCCTCAGACGTGCATCCCCGCCGCGCCCGCCCTCGCG
>JANMPX010000157.1:0-1873 GCA_031370085.1 Chloroflexota bacterium
TGGGCCACGCCAACCCCCATCCGACGGAAGTGCACGTCGAGGATATTGGCCTTGTGGTTGTAGTAGCCGGGGTACGGCTCGGCCATGAAGGTCGAGTGGCACCAGTCGAGCACGCTGTACGCGCTCGGAAGGCCGCTGTAGTGGCAGATGTTCTCCCCGGAGTAGCCGAAGCTGATCCCCGCAGCACGCAATCGGTCCTTGTAGGTGCGCCCATCGAGGCTGGTATGGCTGAAGTAGTTGTTGCGCATCATGTCCCAGGCCTGCGCCGCCGAGACGGCGGAGATGGCCGGGTCGATGACGAGCGCGCGCAGGCCGTAGGAGGCACGGGCGGCATTCACCTGGTTGAGCGCGTAGGCCACCAGGCCCGATCCGGTGGCGGGGCTCGGACCGGTCCTCCGCACTGTCGCTCGCACCACCGGCGACGGCGTGCTGAAGGTCCAGTCGGCGGTCACCGGGTTGCCGTCCGCGTCGACCGCAGCGGCGGCCAGCTGCGCCCGGAACCGATGGCCAAGGGCGAACGGACGGGTTGGCATGAAGGCCAGCTGTGTCCTGGTCGCGTTCCAGGACCGGGTGCCGGGCAGCTTGGCATCGGTGGCGAGATCGGTGAGGGTGAGCGTCTCTGCCGAGTCGCTGGCCAGCATCGGCTGGCTGAACCACAGGACAACCTGCCGGTTCTTCACCTTTGTGGCGTTGATCGCCGGGCTGACCCGCACCAGCTGAGCCCCCGGCCGAGTGGTGAACGAGAACGAGCTGTCGCCACCGAGCGGATTGCCATCCGCGTCATGGGCGCCCGACAGCGAGATCGCGTACCGCCCGCTCGAGCCGAAGCGCACGGCGGGGATGAAGGTCAGAACAGTGCCTCGCCAGCTGAAGACGCCCGGCACCGCGGGGCTGAGCACGAAGGCGGCTTCGACGTCCGCATGGTCCATGCTCGTGCCGAAGGTGACCTGGACCGTGGTGTGGGCACTGGCATCGGTTGCCGTGTCGGGCTGGATCTCGGCCTCACTGAGCTGGCGGAGATTGCCCGCAGCGAGATCCACCTGCCGCACCTGGAAGTCGGTGATGCGAGGCGCGGTCTGCGTGGTGAAGGTGTACTGCCGCGGGCCAACCGCGATGACGTAGCGCTGGTCGGTCAGCCACAGACGAGCGGGTGCGACCTCGACGCTGCGGCCGTCCTTGCTGACGCGCAGCCGGATCTGTTGAGCGGGGCTGATCGAGAGGGCGGATTCGACGGCCACCGGGTCCATCGGCCGGCCGAGGGCCAGGGTCACCGGGGTTCCCGAATGAATCCCGATCCCGACGCTCTCGGGCAGGATCGAGCCGGGGGTGGGGAGGTTCAGGCCGAGGCCCGCCTGCGCCGACGAACCGCTTGAGGCGGCGACAACGACGGCCAGGCAGAGGGTGCCGACCAGCACATGGGTCACGCTGCGATGGCGACGCAGCTCAGTGCTGAACCTCGCGAACGGGGCGCGGAATGCCGCGCGAACGCTGCGAATTGAATGCAATAGACAGAACTCCAGTCACGGGCGGACCGACTCCCGGGCACGGGTTTCGGCTGCCGAGTGGCGGGGGCAGTATACCCGGCGTCAGTCAATGTGGGGGTTCTGGCGGCCGATGCGACGCGCGGCAATGGTCGGATGGAACGTTGCGCCACCGTAGGAATCGACCAGGCCGCGAGCCTCGAGCAGGGTCAAGGTACTTGCCAATGAACCGGTTCCCATGCCGGTCTTGTCCATCAGCTCCTCGATCGATCCGGCGCGCTGGAGCAGGCGGCCGAGGACCAGCCCTTCCGATTCCGAGAGGCTCGCCACGCGGACCGCGCGGCCATCGGCCACGGCGCCGATCTGATGCAGCAGCGAGGCCGACGAGGTGA
>JANMPX010000170.1:0-18636 GCA_031370085.1 Chloroflexota bacterium
CGCCTTGGCCGCGGCAATGGTGGGCCCGGCGAGGTAGAACCCGACGGACACGATGATGTCGAGCTACTCGTCGACCATCGACTGGATCGCCGTGGCGTACTCGGTCTGGTCCTTCGGGACGATGACGGCCGGCGCAGCGGCGCCGATGGCGGTCGCGCCCTGCTGAGCACCCTTGTAGGAGTACTCGTTGAACCCCTTGTCATTGATCCCGGCGGCGTCGGTGACGACGCCGATCTTCAGGGCGCTGTGCGGCGCCGCGGAGGCTGACGCCCCCGTCGAGGCCGATGATGCCGTCGAGGCAGATGGTGAGCTCCCTGCCTGGCAGGCTGCCAGGATGAGCATGACCGAGACGAGCGCGGCGCTCATGCCGGCCCACTGCTGCTTGCGCATGGATTCTCCTTTTCCCTCAAACAGCAATTGCCGAAGCCGCGGGGTCCGCAGCATTCCGTCGCGCCTTGAGCCCGAGGGTAGGGCCGGCACGCATCCCGCCGATGATACCCGCGCAACTCGACCCGCTCAAGGGAATTGCGCGCTCCGCGCGCGCGATCCCGAAGCGTCGGCGCGCCCCTATCATCGGTTGCGTGGAACGCCTGGTGATCTTTGACCTCGATGGCGTGGTCTATCGTGGCGATCGGCCGGTGGCCGGCGCGCCTGAGCTGATTGCCGCCCTCCATCGACGTGGCACGCTGGTGCGGTTCGCCACCAACAACTCGATGGCCACCCGCCAGGCATACGTTGCTCGCCTGGCCGCGATGGGGATCCCGGCCGACGTGGAGGAGATCGTGACCTCGACCTCTGCCACCATCGACCACCTTCGCGCGCACCTGCCCGAGGTGCGACGGGTCCTGGCGGTTGGTGCTCCCGGCATGTTCGTCGAGCTGCGGGCCGCCGGCCTGATCGTCACTCCCGCGGCGGAAGCGGTGCCGCCCGACTATGCCGGTGGCCCGCTGGCGAGCGTGCCCGACGCGGTCATCGCCGGCCTCGACCCGCAGTTCGACTATCGCCGACTGGCGGCGGCGGTGAGCGCGGTGCGGGCGGGCGCGCGATTCATTGCCACCAACGCCGATACGCGATACCCGACACCGAGTGGCTTCCTCCCCGGGGCCGGATCGATGGTGGCCGCCATTCGTGTGGCCGCCGGCACCGATCCGCTGCTCATCGGCAAGCCGGAGCCGGCCATCTTTCAAACGATCATGGAACGCGCCGGCGTTGGGCCGGGAGAGACCGTCGCGATCGGCGACAACCCGGATGCTGACGTGGTCGCGGCTCGGCGCGCGGGGATCCGGTCGATCCTGGTGCTGACCGGGGTCGCCGACGCGGGGATCGCAACGGGGCTTGTCGGCGAACGGGTCCCCGACGCGGTGGCCAACGGGCCCGCCGAGGTCGCAAGACTGCTCGGCCTGGCGCTCAGCTGATGGGCGGGTCGCCGGCGGCCCAGGCGCCCCACGCAACTGCTGCCGACCGGGCCATCGCCACCATCAGCTCGGCCGGTCCGAAGCCGCGCCGGAATGCATTGGTGGCGATTTCGGCCAGCTCGCGACGGGTCGTACCCTGCGCAGCGGCGCTGCGAGCCATCTCATCGGTCAGGGTGGTGTCGGAGACGGTCCGGTCATCGGTCGAGATCGTGACGCTGACGCCGGCGCGGTGCAGCTCGGTCAGCGGATGGGTGGCGAGGTCAGCCACGATGCCGGCCTGGACATTGCTGGTGGGACACAGGTCAAGCGTGATGTCCGCCTCCCGCAGCAGGGCGATCAGGTCCGGTTGGCCGGCCGCCGTCACCCCGTGGGCGATGCGCCGCACTCCGAGGTCGATCGCCTCGCGGATGCGCTCCGGCCCGGGCACCTCGCCGGCATGCGCGGTCAGCGCCAGCCCTCCGGCCTCGGCCGCGCGAAAGGCGGCCGCATGTGGCGGGGCGGGGTACGTCGCCTCGGGGCCAGCCAGGTCGAAGCCAACCACCGGAGCCCCAAAGGCTGCCGCCGAGCGCGCCAGCTCGACGTTGGCACCCGGCGGATGGGAACGCATGGCCGTCGCGATCAAACCGATCAGGGGACTGTCAGAGCCGAGCCGCGTCCGGGCATCGGCGACACCGTCAGCCACCGCCGCGATCACCTCGCCCACGGGGAGGCCGTTCTCGAGGTGGAGCCGCGGCGCCCATCGGATCTCGCCATATACGACCCCATCGGCGGCCATCGTCTCGACAAGCTCGGCCGCGACGCGACGCAGGGCGGCGGCGGTCTGCAGTAAGCGGATTGGCAGATCGAAGTAGGTGAGCAGCTCCGCCTGGTCTCGGCAGCGCGGTGGCCCGATCAGTCGCTGTCGCGACTCGGCGAGTGACAGCGGCAGGCCGATCTCCGCGGCCAGCTCGACAGCGGTCTCGGGGCGCATCGCGCCGTCGAGGTGCTGGTGCAGCTCGGCCTTCGGAAGGGAGCGCAGCTCGTCGGTAGTCACGCGGCCATGATAGGTGGCCGCTCGGGCTCGGCAATTGTGTCGCTCGTTCTCGCCGTGGGCGTCACGGGCCTGTGCTTTGGCCTGAGATCTCCCAGCCCGGCAGCCGCCGATCCTCCTGCCGCCGCGGGCCGCGCCGCCGAGCTCGCCGGTGCAGTGAACCGCGCAGATGCCGCAATCGATTCGATGATCCAGGTGCTCGAATCGTCAGTGGAGGAGGCTCGCCGGGGAGCGGCGCTGGCGGTCGCAGGCAACGGCCCACCGGCCCCCCTGCTGCGGGCCGCGGCCGACCGCCTGGAGCAGGGACTCGCCACGGTCGATGCGGCGCAGCGAGCGATGGCCGCCCTCGCCGGGGTGGCAGCTGCCACCGGTCCAACACTCCAGATTCCGGAGCTTGCCGCCGATCGTGCCGCGGTGACGAGCATCGCGTCGCAGCTGCGCGACGCGGCCGGGGCGGCCACGGTGTTCGTCGAGCGCCGTCACGCGGCCGACACCGTGCTCCGGGCCCTGCGAGATGGCGTTGCCGCGGTCGAACGCAACGATCCGCATGCCGCCCTCGATCGGATCGACGAGGCGCGTGCCGCGTTCGAGGTGCTGACAAGCTGGGCGCAGCCACCGGCCGCCCTGGCCGTCTGGCTTGGCACGACCCACGACCTGATCGAGGCCACTGCGGCGATCGCGGCCGCAACCATCTCGGAAGATCAGCCGGCCCTCGATGCCGCACGCATTCGCTACGCCGATGCCGCGGCCGCCACGCGCCAGGCTGATTCGGCGCTGGCCATCGCCCTGGCCGAGGGCGGCTCTGCCACGACCTCGGTCCCGCTTCGTCGGCTGGCCTCGCTGCTTGCCTCCGCGGCTGCCGTGCGTGCCTCCTTGGCGAGCATGCTGGCCCAGCCAGTGCCGTTACCCGGCTGACGCGCCGAATCGGCTGGATATACTGGCCCGACCCGGCGGTGCACCGCCGCGGCCCCCTTGCTGAGGAGAGAGTATTCATGCGCGTCCGCGCCGAGTCCATCAACCCCGTGGCGGTCGAGGCAGACGTGCTGGCCGTTCCGATCTATCGCACCGACCGTGACTGGCCGGCCGACCTCGCCGCGCTCGACGAGGCCTGTGGTGGCGCAATTGCGGCAGCTCTGTCGTGGGGCGAGTTCAACCCGATCGAGGACGAGACCGGTCTCATCGAGGTCAAGGGCATCGGCGCCAAGCGCATCCTGTTGGTCGCTTCAGGGCGCCGAGGGCGCGGCTCCTGGCGAGCGCGACGCTCCGCCTCCAAGGCAACCCGGCGGCTGCAGGGACGTGGGGCGACCCGCCTGGCCGTCTGGCTGCGAGACGGAGAGGGCGCAGACGCCTTCGCGGCTGCCGCCATCGGTGCCAGCCAGGGTACCTTCCGTCCGCATGCCTACTACGGCCGGGTCAGGGACACCCCCGCCATGCTGCGCAGCGTCGAGGAGCTGGTGCTGATCGGCGATGGAGCGCCCGACGAGGCAGTCCTGGAGATGGCCATGGCGACCTCCGACGGGGTGGAGTGGGCGCGCACTCTCTCCAACCGATCAGCAAACGATCTGAACCCCGAGGCGATGGCCGGCCTGGCCCGCGAACTCGAGGCCGATGGCTGCACGGTCGAGATCCTCGGGCCCGCCGAAATGGCCGCGCTGGGGATGGGGGCGCTGCTGGGCGTGGGGCAGGGTGCCGCTCATGAGCCGCGCCTGATCGCCATCAGGCTGCCCGGCTGGCAGAACGGCGGGGATCGCCGACTGGCGATCGTGGGCAAGGGCGTCTGCTTCGACTCCGGCGGCATCAGTCTCAAGGCGCCGGAGCGGATGGAGGAGATGAAGCACGACAAGGCCGGGGCGGCAGCGGTGATCGCGGCGGCGCGAACCGTTGCCCGACTGGCGCCGCAGACGCCGTTGATGGCCGTCGCGCCGATGGTCGAGAACATGCCGGGCGGAAACGCCCAGCGTCCCGGAGACGTGGTCAAGGCCATGAACGGCATGACCATCGAGGTGATCAACACCGACGCAGAGGGCCGTCTCATCCTCGCCGATGCGCTGCACTGGGCGGAAACGCAGGGCGCCACCCACATCGTTGACGTCGCAACCCTGACCGGCGCCGCGGCGGTTGCGTTTGGCGACCTGATCAGCGCCTACTTCGCCCGGCCGCGTGAATGGGGAGGAGCGGTCCAGGCCGCCGCGGATGCCACCGGCGAGTGGTTCTGGGAGATGCCCCTGGCGACCACCTACCGCGACAGCCTCGACTCGGCGCATGCCGACATCGTCAACTCGGCGTCGCGCGAGGGATCCCTGATCAAGAGCGCCGTCTTCCTCTCAGAGTTTGTGACCGTGCCCTGGGTCCATATCGATATCGGCGGATCCGCCTATCTCATCCGTGACAAGGCGCACAACCCGAAGGGATCGCTGGGCACCACGGTCTCCACGCTTGTCCGGCTGGCGCTCGACTTCCCCGCAGGCTCGCCGCACTGAGCTTGTCGCAACGGCGCAGGATGCCTCGATGACGGCCTTCGTCTGGGCGGCAGGGATCGGGTTCGCCGTGGTTGGGGCGGCCGCCGAGCGGATCGCCAGCGTCTGGCCAGCCGATGAAGCCTCTCACCGGGCGCCCGGCCTCCGAACGCTGCTGCTGGCCGCCGCGGCCGGTGGCGCCGGCGCCGGGCTGGTGTGGCGATCGAGCCTGGCCCCGTGGGCCACCGCGGTTCACCTGCTCATCCTGCTCATCCTTGTCCTGCTCACCGCCACCGACCTGGATCAGCGTCGGCTGCCACACCTGCTCCTCGACCCGCTGATCGTGGCGGCGGCGCTGTTCGTCCCGTTCAATCCGTCGGTGGCACCACTCGACGCCATCATCGGCGCAGCGGCGGCGGTCGCCTTTCTGGGCGTCCTCGGCCTCGTCATTCGAGGCGGCGTCGCGCTGGGAGACCTCTACCTGGTGGCGCCGCTGGGCCTGCTCCTCGGCTGGCCGGCGATCTTCGTGGCGATTTTCATGGCCGCGCTGCTGTCGGCGCTGACCGCCATCGCGCTGCTGGTCACCCGGCGTGCCGGGATGAAGAGCTACATCCCTTTCGGGCCCTTTCTCGTGGCTGGAACCGTCATCACCCTGCTGCGTGAGCCTGCCCTGCTGGGTCCGCTGGTCGCCGCCGCCAGGGCGCTGATCGCGCGCTGAACGACGGGTCAGGCCGGGCCGCCATGCCAGAACCGACTGGCGCCCGATGGCGAGGGTCCGCTATCCTGTGAGCCCAAACCCCTCCGCCTACCACGTGGGGGTCGCCTTGTTCACCGTCCTGACCTGCCCCGGGGTCTGGTGGTCAGGGCAGTGTTCGGAACAGTCATGCACGGAGCCATGTCGATCGCCCGTCGTTCAGCCGCGCCATGGGTCGCCGCTCTCCTCCTCGTCACGCTCCTGGTGGGGTCCGCGAGGTGGCAGCCGGTGGCGCGCGCCACCGATCCGACGGTCAACGACGCGATCAACCAGCAGACAACCATCGCGAATGAGCTGACGCGGCAGCGGTCACAGCTCGCCGATCTGCAGCGCGAGCAGGCAGACCTGGCGGCCAGTCTGCGGGGCATGGCGACCGACATCCAATCGGTCGGGCTTCAGATCGACCAGGCGCTCGCGCGGCTCGAAGATCTGACCCGCAAGCTGGTGTCGGCGCGGGGCGAGCTGCGGCTCTACCAGGTGGACATCACCGACCTGGCCGGCAACCTGCAGAACGTGTCGGCCGAGATCGACAACTCGACAATCGAACTGTCGACCCGCGAGGCACTCCTCCAGGATCACCTGCGCACCGCCTATGAGCAGAGCCAGTCCTCGATCCTCGAGGTGCTCCTGTCGACCGACTCCTTTACCAAGGCGACTAGCCAGCTCTCCTACATGCTGACCCTGACCGATGAGGACCGGGCCCTGGCCGCGGAGGTCCGCGATCGGCGCCAGGCCCTTGAGAAGCGGCGTGAAACCCTCAGCCTCGGCCGCACAACGCTCTCCGCGCTGCGTGACGCGGCGGCGCAACGGGCGGCTGCGCTCGACCTGCAACAGCAACAGCTGGACGCAGTCCGGGTCTCGCTCGAGGAGAAGCAGCGGCAGCTGGCAGAGCTGAAGGACGCGCGCGAGCGCGATTTCACGACCACCTCGCTCTCCGCCGAGCAGCAGCGTCAGCTGGTCGCCGCCCAGGAGCTGCTGCTGGCCGGGCAGAAGGCCCTGGTCGATCGGCTCAAGGCCGAGGCGAACGCCCTCGACATCGCCTATCGCGGCCGCTTCGAATGGCCGGAGCGCGGCAGCTTCCTGGTCACCCAGGAGTTTGGCCCGACGCCGTACGAGTCATTCCACAGCGCGCTCGACATTGCCTATTACACGCCTCGCTGCGGCGGCCCGATCTACGCCGCCGGCGATGGCGTGGTGCTGGAAGACGGTCGCCCGCTGGCACAGTACGGCGACACCGCCATCGGCGTCGTGATCGGGCATTCGCAGCGCCTGCAGACCTACTACTGGCATCTGTCCCGCGAGATCGTATCGGTCGGACAGCAGGTGCACACCGGTGACGTGATCGGCTACGAGGGGATGACCGGCGTGGCGACCGGCTGTCACGTCCACTTCGCGGTCATGTTCGACGACTCGCCCGTCAACCCAAGGCTCTACCTGCCCTGAGGTTCCGCTCGGCAGGTCGATTCGACCGCTGCGACCGCATGCGCTACCGTTCCTGCTGATGCACCCAGTCATGCAGCGACGCCGTCATCGGTTGATGATCCGCCGCACCGTCCGTCGCGGCTCTCCGCGGCGCGGCCTGACCACCTTCCTCGCCGTGATGCTGGGGCTCTTCGTGCTGTTCGTTGGCGCGACCGCGGCGGGCACCGCGGGTGGCCTGCTGGCTGCCTACCAGTACTTCTCAGCGGGGCTGCCTGATCCCCATATCCTCGACGGGATCGAGCTGCCCGCGTCGACGTATGTGTTTGACCGGTCCGGCACGGTGCTGCTGGCACGCTTCGAATGCGAGAACCGCGAACAGGTCGCCTTCGACGAGCTCCCCGACGCGGTGGTCAACGCGACGGTGGCCGGCGAGGACCGCACGTTCTGGACCAACGATGGGATCGACTACACCGCCCTGGCCCGCGCCGCGCTGGCCAACCTGCGTGCCGGCACCATCGTGCAGGGGGCGAGCACCATCACCCAGCAGGTGATCAAGTACGCCGGGTCGATCAAGCAGGCGGAGGCCGCGCGCCACCCTTCCTCGGCGGCACCGACCCTTGCGCTCGATACGGCGGTCGCCCCCGCTGCCGATGATCCGTGCGTGCAGCCGCAGCTGACCTTCCTGGAGGGCCGTGGCTTCTCGGACAAGATCCGGGAGCAGATCCTGGCCCGCGAGGTGACCGCCGCCTACCCCGGACGCGCCGGCAAGGAGCAGATCCTCACCAGCTACCTCAACCTGATCTTCTACGGCAACCGTTCCTATGGCATCAAGGCCGCGGCGGCGAACTTCTTCGGCGTCACCGACCTCCACAAGCTGACCCTCTCCCAATCGGCGTTCCTGGCCGGCCTTCCGCAGCTGCCCAGCTTCTACGATCCATACCTGCCGGCCGATGCGCCACGCGGCCCCGAGCGTGCCATGGCGCGGCGCGACGACGTGCTGGCCGCCATGCTCCGCGAGCACTACATCACGCAGCATGAGTTCGACCAGGCCAGGGCCACCACCTGGGAGGAGATGAACCCGAGCAAGATCACATCGGTCCTGCAGGAGCCGCATTTCAGCTTCCGCGTGGAGCGTGAGGCGGAACGCATCCTGGCCGCCATGGGGATCGCCGACCCGGCGCAGGCGGTGCGCACCGGCGGGTATCGGATCACCTCCACGCTGGACTACCCGTTGCAGCAGACGGCCAAGGCGCAGGTGCTCAAGTACGTCAAGGCGCTGGCCAACAAGAACGTCCACAACGCGGCGCTGGTGGCCATCAACTCCGCGACCGGGGAGATCGTTGCCTACGTAGGCAGCGTCGACTACTACAACCGCAAGGATCCCCGTGTGCAGGGGCAGTTCGATGTTGCTGGGCTCGGGCTCCGTCAGATCGGATCGGCCTTCAAGCCGATCACCTATACCTCAGCCTTCCGCGCCCGCGAGGCGACCCCGGCCACCTTCTTCGTGGACACCTCCACCCAATTCGGGAGCTACTACCCGGTCAACGCCGACCTGCAGGCGCACGGCCCGCTGCTGGCGATGGATGCTCTGCGATACTCGCTGAACGTCCCATCGGTGATGATGCAGTACCTGGCCAGCGTGGATACCACGGCCGCATTTGCCGAGTCGATGGGCGTCGCCAGCAAGCAGTACATCACTAACCTGGATCCGGGCCTTACGCTGACCCTCGGCTCGGTTCCGGTCAACCTGACCAACGCGACGCAGGCCTACAGCGCGTTCGCGGACCAGGGGACGCTGCACCCCGCGACCACCATCCTCGAGATCCGGGACCGTACCGACAAGGTGATCTACACGCTGGCCGACAACGGACCCAAGGCCACCGAGCCGATGACCCCGGCCGAGGCCTATCTGACCCACTGGATCATCCAGGGCAACACCGACCCGCGGCTGAACCTGTGGTGGGGCCAGCGGGCCATGATCAAGGACCCGCGCGGGGTGCGACGCGACGCGGCCGCCAAGACCGGGACGACCAACGACTTCAAGGACGTGACCGCCTTCGGCTACGTGGCCAACTCCCTGACGACCGGGGTCTGGATGGGCAACAACAACCAGCAGCCGTTGGCGGCCGGGCTGTTCAGCGCCAATGGGCCGCTCTACCTGTGGCACGACTTCATGGCCCTGGCTGTCAACAAGCCGTGGGACTGGAACGGCAAGGCGGCGGTGCCCAACACGCAGTTCAAGCAGCCGGCCGGCATCGTGATGGCCAAGGTGTGCAAGTTCAGCGGCATGGCAGCCAACGGGGCCTGCGGTGCGACCATCGAGGTGCCGTTCCTCGAAGGGACCGTTCCGCCGCCCGACAACGTGCACGTCCGCAGGACCGGTGGCGGCCCGGTCGCGACGCCGGCGCCAGGGGCCAGCGGCGTTGCCACGGTGCCGGTCAGCGGGGCCTGCTTCGACATCGTGGCCGAGACACGGCAGGATCCGCGCCGGCCGGACGAGTGGGCGCAGTCGGCAAAGGTGTGGGCCGATCGCCTGGTCAACGGGCTGACGGGCGCGAAGGGCAACCCGAACTCGCTGTCGAAGCTTGGCATCAACAAGGTGTGGGTCGGCATCTCGCCGGTCCCCGGCAAAGGCGGCTATGGCCAGCCGATCTGCGGTGACCTGCGGATCACCCCGCAGCCGAGCCCCAGCCCGACGCCTCCCGGCGGCGGGGGCTGTCCGCCCGGCCAGCCGGCCAAGTGCACACCGTCGCCGACCCCGGTTGCTGCCGGCGGCGGCGGAACGCCGACCACGGTCGCATTGATCCCGATCTTCGCCATTCCGATGCTTGGCGGTCTGCTGCCGTTTGTCGGCCGCGCGGTGCGCTGGTCCCGGCGCAGGTCGCGGAGAAGCTGAGCTTCGGCGATTCGCGTCGCCGCGGCCGTGCGAGAATCGTGGCATGTCGCAGTCGATCCTGACCCTGGTCCTCGCCGGTGGCGAAGGTGAGCGCCTCTCGATACTGTCCCAGGTGCGCGCCAAACCCGGCGTCCCGTTCGGCGGCAAGTATCGAATCATCGACTTCGCGCTGTCGAACGCGGTCAACTCAGGGCTCACCGACGTCGCGGTCCTCACCCAATACGCGCCGCGCTCGCTGATCGACCACATAGGCGTCGGGCGGCCGTGGGACCTCGACCGCAGCCGTGGCGGGGTGACCCTGTTGCAGCCATACCTGGGGCGCGGTCGGACACGTGACTGGTACCGCGGCACGGCCGACGCCGTTCGGCAGAACCTGGACTTCGTTGCCGATCGGGACCCTGAGCTCGTGCTGATCCTGGCGGGCGACCATATCTACAAGATGGACTACCGCCCATTCATCGAGCTCCATCGATCGAGCGGGGCGGAGATCACCTGCGCCGTGCGCCGGGTCCCGATCGCCGAGGCGCATCGCTTCGGCATCCTCGAGACCAATCCCAGCGGTCGCGTCACCGCCTTCGTGGAAAAGCCTCCTCGCCCGACCGGCAACCTGGTGAGCATGGGGGTCTATGTCTTCTCGTGGCCGGGCCTGCGCGATGTGCTCGCCGC
This sequence comes from Chloroflexota bacterium, assembly GCA_031370085.1. Taxonomy (GTDB): domain Bacteria; phylum Chloroflexota; class Limnocylindria; order QHBO01; family QHBO01; genus CF-167. The sequence goes on from JANMPX010000170.1 coordinate 10,640, forward strand.
CGAACGGGTCGACTTCGGACGGGACGTGCTGCCCAGCATGGTGGCTTCGGGACGGCGAGTGTACGCCTACGAATTCGACGGCTACTGGCAGGACGTCGGCACGGTGGAGGCCTACTGGCAGGCCAGCCTTGACCTGCTCTCCGACCACCCGGGGATCGACCTGTACGACCGCTCGTGGCTCATCTACACCCGCAGCGAGGAGCGGGCGCCGGCCCTTATCGGAGACGACGCTGTGATCCGGCGGTCGATGATCAGCCATGGCTGCGTGATCGAGGGCACCGTCGAGCACAGCATCCTGAGCCCGGGGGTGCGCGTTGGCCGCGGAGCCGTGGTCCGCGATTCGATCGTGATGTTCGACACCGTGATCGGCGAGGGGGCGGTGGTCGACCGCACCATCCTCGACAAGGACTGCCGGGTGGGGGCGCGTGCCCAGGTCGGCGTCGGGGACGATCTGCGCCCCAACCGGGTCGAGCCCGAGCGCCTGTACGCGGGCATCACCATCATCGGCAAGCGGGCCGAGATCCCCCCGCGGATGACCGTGGGGCGCAACTGCAGGATCGACCCCAGCGTGGTCAAGGCCGATTTCGGCGGGCGGCGCGCGGTGCGCTCCGGCGAGACGGTGGTTCATCCTGGCTGACCCGGGACCGCCGCTTGACGCCTGGCTGGCGCGGCTCGGGCTCGAGGTGATCGCCTCGGCCGGCGAGGCGGGGGGATCGGCCTACACCCGCGATCTGATGCTCGACGGTGAGCGTCGCTTTGACCTGCGCACCACCGTCGCCTGGGTCGACGGGGTGGGCCTCTCGGTATGGGCCTACTACGGCCTCGAGGCGATGGAGATGCCCAAGCGAGTCTTCCACCGCATGCTGCGCGCGAACTACGAGTACCCGTTCGTCAAGTTTGCCCTGACCGATGACGACCGCCCGATGCTGCTGGCCGAGCTGCCGGCCGCCGGGCTCGACTGCGATGCACTCGGCAGGGCGCTAACGGCGATCGCGGTGGTGGCCGATCGGCTGCTGGAGGAGACCGCTGCGGCGGTCGCCGATCGCGGCGAGCTGCCGGACTGGAGTGGCCGCGTTGGGCGAAACCCCGGCCTGCTGCGGACCTATCGGGCCGAGGTTGAATCGGCCATGCCTGCCTTCGAGCCTCCTGCCGCCAGGCCGCTGCGCCGCTCACGCCTTGCTCGCCTGTTGGGGAGGGACCGGTGAGGCGCCTGCTCGGGTTGCTGCTGGCGGGCCTGCTGGCTGCCGCTGGTGGGACGAGTCCTTCATCAGCCGCGACCGGCTACACGATGGTCACCACCGCCGCGTACGTAGTGGACCCCTCTGCCGGGCTCGTCGCCGTCACAGTCCAGGTCGTCTTTTCCAATGCGACCCCCGACTCGGCGACCCGTGTCAGCGCGTTCGACCGGATCGATCTCGCCGTCCAGCGGGGCGCATCGGAGGCTAGTGCAAAGGATGCCAAGGGCGCGCTGGTGGTGCACCTGGCTGCTCGCGACGGCGTCACCGTTGCCTCGGTCACTCCCCGCGCCCGGGTTCGGTTTGGGCAGCAGGCACGCTTCAACCTCAGCTTCGTCCTGGCCGATCTGGCGGCCCCGGACCTGCACGTTCGCCCCGAGGTGGCGGAGTTCACAGCCTGGGGCTTCGGCACCGCCAGCGAGGTGACGATCGATCTGGCACCGAACCTGGAGGTCCACGCCGACGGAGCCAAGCTGGCGACCGATGCCGGGGCGGAAGGGACCCGGCTGAGCAGCGGGCCGATCGCCGACCCGGCGCACTGGCTGGTGCGAGTGACCGCCATCGGGCAGACAACGCTCACGACCGTCACGCGCCGCGTGACCCTGGCCAGCGCCACGGTGGACCTGCAGGTTCGGGCGTGGTCCGGTGACGTGGCCTGGGGCGACCGGGTTGTCGCGCTCATCTCCCAGACATTGCCGCTGCTCGAAGCCGAGGCTGGTCTGCCGTACCCGCGAGTCGGACCGCTGGCGGTCGTCGAATCGGTGCCGTTATCTGATCTGACCGACGAGGGCGCAGCCTCAACCGCAGAGATCCGCATCTCCTTCTCGGCGTCGGACTTCACGGTGATCCACCAGCTGGCGCACGTGTGGGCCGGTCCCCAGCTGGCTGCCGCGCGCTGGTTGCGGGAGGGCCTGGCGTCTCATCTTGCTGAGCGGGCCACCCGTGCTCTCAGCATCGATCCGCCATATCTCCCGGCGACGCGGGCCTCCGAGCTGGCAGCCGATGCCTTTCCGCTGGAGCGGTGGGGTGCCGTGCCGAGCGGAGCCGCGGCAGACGCATATGCCTACGCGGCGTCCTGGGCGCTCATCGATCGGGTGACCCTGGCGATCGGAGAAGCCAAGCTGCGGCTGGCGCTCGCCCGCGCCGCGGCGGGACTGTCGGCCTACGATCCGACGCAGCCGAGCGGGTCCGGGACGGGCGGGGCGGCGGCGCCGATCGACTCGCGCCGCCTGCTCGATCAGCTCGCCGAGGTGAGCGGCACCGACCTGGGCGACCTGTTCGGCGCGCAGGTCTTCGCCCCGGAGGATGCTCCGGAGCTGCACCAGCGCGCGGTCGCGCGAGTGGCGTACGGCTCGATGCTCGCCTGGGCCGGGGACTGGGGAGCGCCTGACGCGATACGCAGCGCGATGGCGGCCTGGGCGTTCGACGATGCGCTCCGGCAGATCAGCGACGCGAGGCGCTGGCTGGCGCAACGCGATCTGTTCCTCGATGCACTCGAGGGGGCTGGCCTGGGGCTGCCGGATCGGCTGCGGGAGCGCTACCGCACGGAGGGGGGCGGACCCGGCGCCCAGGCTGAGCTTGGCGCCGAACGAGCCGTTGTCGAGGCGATGGTCGCCGCGCGGGAGCGCACCGCCGCCGCGGGCGGGATGGTGGAGCAGATCGGCCTCTTCGGCAGCAATGACAGTCAGCGCATGCTCGTCGACGCCGGTGCCAGCTTCGCGGGTGGCGACCTGCGCACGGCTTCAGAGCTGATCGCCGCCGCCGAGCGCCGCCTCGACGGTGCGCTGGTCGCCGGTCTGGAGCGGCTGGCAGCCGTGGGGTTGGCGCTGCTGGTGCTGGCGGGCGTGCTGGCGCTGCGCGCCAGGCGGGGGCCTCGCAGCCACTACACTGCAGCCCCATGACCCGCGCGCCGGAGTTCCGTCCCGACCCTGACGTCCTGTCAGGTGCGACCGCCGATGTCTATTTCGAGCGCGCGAACCGCATTCTCGCCGCCGAGCACCTGGATCCAGTGGTCACCATGGAGGTCTTCGCGCGGGAGGAGGCGGTCCTGTGCGGTGCGACAGAGGCGCTCGTGTATCTGCGCCAGATCCTCGGCCCGGGCCTCGCCCATGACCCCGCACCGGTCGTCGAGTCGCTGGCGGACGGCGACCTGATCGGCCCAAAGGAAGTCGTGATGCGCATCGTGGCGCGCTATTCGTCGTTCGGCCTGTACGAGACGGCCCTGCTGGGGATCCTGTCGCAGAGCACCGGCTGGGCAACCGCGGCGCGTCGCATCGTCGAGGCGGCCGATCCGATCCCGGTGATCGGCTTCGGCGCCCGGCACGTGCATCCGAGCGTGGCCGACCAGATGGACTACGCCAGTGTGGTCGGCGGCTGCGTCGGTGCCTCCACGCCCGCGGGGGCGCGGCTGGCCGGCCTCGCGCCGACCGGCACCATGCCGCATGCCCTGATCCTCATCTTCGGCGACACGGTCCGCGCCGCCGAGGCATTCGACCGGCACATCGACCCCGATGTGCCGCGGATCGTGCTGGTCGACACCTTCAAGGACGAGGCCGAGGAGTCGCTGCGCGTCGCAGATGCGCTGGGCGATCGGCTGTGGGGGGTGCGCCTGGACACGCCGTCGGAGCGCGGCCGGGTCACCGCCGACCTGGTCAAGGAGGTGCGAGCGCGGCTCGACATGGCAGGCCACGGGCACGTGAAGATCGTGGTCTCCGGCGGCATCGATCCCGAGCGCATCGCCTATTTCAAGGCGGCGGGTGCGCAGATCGACTCGTTTGCGGTGGGCTCGGCCATCTCGGACGCCAGCCCGATCGACTTCACGGGCGACCTCAAGGCGATCGACGGCAAGCCGATTGCCAAGCGCGGCCGGATCCCGGGACGCACCGAGAATCCACGCCTGCGACCGGTCGACCTCTCCGCCTAGAGGCGGCGCACGATCCGCACCTTTGGACGGCGCCGGCCGGCCTTCGATACATCGAGCGGGACGACGCTGATCATGCCGTCGGCCTCGAGCACCGCCAGCTTGACCTCGGAGATGTCGCCGACGCCGTGCTCGCGCATGGCCATCTCACAGTCCTCGAGCGACAGCTCCTCGTGGGCAAGCGCCGACGTGATCCACGCGCCGTCGCGTGCCAGCACGGTCGGCGGCGATTCGAGCAGACGCTGGAAGAACGGGACGCGGGAGCGGGCCCACGAGATCGCGCGGTTGACCAGGACAAGGGTCGCGATGATCACCAGGCCACCGCTCAGCGACGTATCGGGCCCGGTCATGGCCGGCTGTACCGCGTTGGCGACGAGCAGGATCAGCACCAGGTCGGTCAGGGTGAACTGACCGACCTCCCGCTTGCCAAACAGGCGCAGCGCCACCAGCAGGGCGAGATAGATGACGGTCGAGCGGACCATCAGCTCCCAGAGGGGGATGTGCAGCTCCCACATCGGCTTAGCGTCCTCCAGCATTGAGCCGTCGCGCCAGCCAGTAAATGGCGACCATTGACTTGGCGTCGAGGATCCGCCCCTGGTCGGCCGCGGCGAGGAGCTCGGGCAGCGCAACCGACGAGCGCTCGAGCGCCTCGTCATCGGGCGCCTCCACCTCCACCGTCGTCAGATCGGTGGCCAGGAAGACAGTCAGTCGCTCGGTCGAAAAGCCCGGTGCGGTGAAGAAGGTGGGACCCTCCTCCCAGTGCGCGGCCGCCAGCCCGCATTCCTCGGCGAGCTCGCGCTCGGCGGCCGGACGGGGCTGCTCGTCGCCGTCGAGCGTGCCAGCGGGAATCTCGAGCAGCTCGCTGCCGGCTGCCTGGCGCCACTGGCGGACCATGGCCAGGCGCTCACCGTCCCAGGCGCAGATCGCGACCGCACCACGGTGCTCGACGATCTCGCGACTGGCATGCCGGCCGGATTCGAGCTCGACCTGGTCCACGCGCAGGTTGAGGAGGCGCCCGCGGAATGCGTGCTCGCTGCTGAGGGTGCGCTCGACCATGCCGTGGATGGTAGTCGCCCACGGGGTGTCGTCGGTGGAGGTCTCAACAGCCATTGAGTTGCTCACGGGACCGCGCTGGACCACATTTCGGCCCACGAGTGTGCTCCGTGGACTCAATGGCGTGACATTCGGCCATTGAATCGCTCTCGGGTCCTCTCCACTCGCCGAGCTGCCTCACAGGATCACCAGCCCGTTTGTCCGTGGATCGCGACCCCTGCCAAGCGCTAATAACGTTTCGCGCGTGTCGAGCGGCAGAGACTGCCTGAGCGTCGCGACCGCCCCTTCCACCACCTTTCTGTTGTGGTGCGTGCTCGCGACTAGCAGAACGATGCGGTCGACACCGCTGTCGCGCTGCTTCAGCGCGACCCGCCGCTGCAGTTGCTGAAGATCAGAGAGCCTCGTTTCGGCTTCGACGCCGATTGAGACAAGCCCGTCCAGCCGCGCATCCCATGCTCGAAGGTCTCCCGCGATCGGCATCGGAGCCTCCAGTGTCCAGCGAAAGGCGGGATGGACGCGATCACGCAGGCGGTCGAGGAGTCGAACTTGCGCCGCGTCGCGGATCGGTTCTCCGACGGGGAAACCCTTGACCGACAGTTCATGACCGAGGACGGAATTGAGGACCGCCAGGGTTCGCACAGTGACGTTGCGCGCGCGTGCGAGCTCGAGGTTGCACAGGAGCGAGCGCGAGATGTGTGCCGCACGTGCGACCTCGCGTTGCGTGAGGCCGGCTGCATGACGCCAGGCCCGCAGGTCGAGACCGGTCGCGCGCACGACGCGGTCAGCGCGCAACAGGCCCCTGGTGCGCTGGCTCTCTCGGGGAGACACGCGGCAATCCTACGGGTATGGGCTTACCCGCCAATTACCCCGTCCCTGACGTTTCAGCGCCAGTCGCACAAGGTCCGCAAATCGAGACTCATCGGCCGATCATTTGCGCGTTTGCCGCCGATAGAGGTCACTTGGCAGGGTCACCCAGCTCCGACCCCGCCCTGACCACGCCGCGGCGCGACCTTCGGCCATTGAACGGCTCCCGGGCCCAATCCATGCGACACGCAGTGCTGGCACTCGGTCCCAGTCGGAGGTACTGGAGCCCCCACAGGCTCAAGCCGCTAGGATCTGGACCGATGATCGTGGTAGACGGCCTGCGCAAGGATTTTCGCACGCTCACCGCCGTGCATGACATGACCTTCACGGTGGGGGACGGCGAGATCTTCGGCCTGCTCGGTCCGAACGGTGCGGGCAAGACCACCACGGTGCGCATGCTGGCCGGCCTGATCTCGCCGACCGCCGGGCGGGCCACGGTCAACGGCCATTCGCTGGGCGAGAGCTCGCAGCAGATCCGGGCGATCACCGGCATCCTGACCGAGAGCCCCGGACTTCACGAGAAGCTCACCGCCCGGCAGAACCTGGCCTACTACGGGCGTCTCTACGGCCTGCGCGGATCGCAGCTGCGCCGGGCGGTCGACCGCTACCTGGGCGTGGTCGAGATGCTCGAGCATGCCGATCGCCGGGTGGTCGGGTTCAGCAAGGGGATGCGCCAGAAGATCGCCATCGCACGGGCGCTGCTCCACGAGCCGGAGGTGATCTACCTCGACGAGCCGACCAGCGGCCTCGATCCATCGGCCGCCAAGACGGTGCGCGACTTCGTCGACACCCTGCGCAGCCTCGGCCGTTCGATCGTCATCTGCACGCACAACCTGGACGAGGCGGAGCGGCTGTGCGACCGGATCGGGATCATGCGCGGCACCCTGCTGCGGGTCGATACCCCTGCCGGCCTGAGGCGCCACGGAAGGGAAGCAACGGTGCGGATCGAGCTCAACGGGGCACGCGGCCCGGAGTCGTTCGTCGACCTGATGGCCGCCCTGCCGTTCGTTACCGGCGCCAAGGTGCAGTCGAACGCACTTGTCGTAGAGCTGGCTGATCCTGCGCACGAGACCCCCGACCTCGTCAACAGCCTGGTCGGGGCGGGCGCGCGCATCACCGCGGTGCGCGAGGAGTCAGCGACCCTTGAAGAGGTCTACCTGCAGCTCGTCGGCGAGATCGGCGAGCGGGACGTCGACCGATGAGGCTGCGCTACGTGATGGCGGTCTTCGGCAAGGAGTGGCGCGACCTGCTGAGCAACCGGCTGCTGCTCGGGGCGGTGGCCTTCCCGGCATTGGTCTTCGCCGCGATCCCGACCGGGCTGGTGGCCTTCATCCAGGCCCACGACCTCGATCCCAACCAGATGGGCCAGATCCAGCAGTACATCGCCAACTTCCCCAACGTACCCGCCAAGCTGGCGGCCCAGGGCTTCATCGTCACCAACTTCATGGCCTACTTCCTGCTGATCCCGGCCATGGTGCCGATGGCGATCGCGACCCAATCGGTGATCGGCGAGAAGGTCGCGCGCTCCCTCGAGCCGCAGCTCGCAACGCCGCTCGAGGTGCCGGAGTTGCTGGCCGGCAAGACGATCGCTGCCGCGCTGCCGGCGGTGGCCGCCACCTGGGGGGTCTTCCTGGCCTATGGACTCATCAACGGCGCGATCGCCGATCCGCGGCTGACCCGGTTCGTGTTCAGCGACGTCTGGCTGACCGCCATGGCGACCCTGGTGCCACTGATCTGCCTGTTCAGCGTGCTGCTGGGGATCGTGGTCAGCAGCCGGGTGAGCGACCCCCGAACGGCGCAGCAGATCGGCGGCTTCGTCGTCCTGCCGATCATCGCGGTGGCGGTCGCGCAGTTCTTTGGCGGGCAGGCCACCTTCAGCATGCAGCAGGTGCTGATCGGCGACCTGCTGGTGGCCGGCCTGATCG
>JANMPX010000183.1:0-5291 GCA_031370085.1 Chloroflexota bacterium
CGGCAACTCCACCACAAGTCCCTCGACCTCCATCTCCACCGTGAGGCCGGCAGCGCGCGCCTCGTCGACCAATGCGGGAAGGCGCTCGAGGCGTGGCAGCGGCTGCCGATTCGCGCCCTCGTCCACGCGCAGGATGCCGACTAGGTGGCGCATCTCAGCCAGTGTCTGCCGGCCCGTCTCCTCCACCTGCCGGAGCGCCGTCCGGGCCCGCTCAGGATCGGTCCCGAGCACGCTCCGCGCGCCGCCTGCCTGGAGGACGATGAGCCCTACGTTGTGGGCGACCACGTCGTGCAGCTCACGCGCGATGCGCGCCCGCTCCTCCTGCACGGCGGCCTGGGCCGTTGCCTCCCGCTCGCGCCGGGCGTGGTCGGCCGATTCAGCCAGCGCCATCGAGCGCTGCACCTGGACTCGCAGCGCCACGCCGAGGCCCAGTGCCGCGCCGGAGAAGATGAGGGCGAAGGCCCAATCGGCCGGGCTGAGCAGCGTGCCGCGAAGGCCCTCCACGACGATCAGCAGCAGGCCGATGGCGGCGCCTGCCAGCAAACCGCGCGAGTCGGCGTGGCGACCGACGGCGTAGATGAACAGCAGGCCGGCCAGCAGCTGCGCCAGGCTGTTGGGCGCCCCGTACGCAACGACGTACGGCAGGTAGACCGCCGCGCTGATGGCGATCGCCGGCAGCGGTGCCACGCGTCGGAAGGCGATGGGCAGCAGCGCCGCGAGCTGGACCGCCGCCGCGACCGCGACCGGACCCGGAAACTCCCCGCCGACTGCCTCGAGGAGCGCGATCACCACGAGCGCGAGCGTGACCAGCCAGTCGAGGACCGACGGCGCATGCCGCCCGCCCACCCTTCGCTCGCGGGTCGCCCAGTCGAGGCGCATCACCCGGCCACCATACAGGGCCCCAACCGGCGCCCTCGTCATCCATTGGTCGCGCCGTGTCGCGACCTGCGATTGATGTCTGCCCACCGTGCGGATGACGACAGAGGCGGCCGTCGGCTTGAGGCTGCACATTGTCCAAATCTCGCAACGGAGTGATGCACAGTCATGACTGATTCGTTCCGGCTCCGGGTCGGAGCCATCGCGCTGATCCTGGGGGCCGTGGCACTCTTCATCGCCCAGCGCATCCGGCCCGATGCGGGCCACGTGGACGTGCCAGGGATCCTGCGCTCGGTGCAGGCCTCCTCCGGCGCGGCGAGCACCGCCTCGCTGCTCTACCTTGCCGCCGCGGCGCTGCTCGTGACCGGCTTCGTGGCGGTGCCGTCGGCGATCGCTGCCGGCCGCGGCTCGCGACTCATCTACGCCGCCGCCGGGCTGACGGCGGTCGGGGCGGTCTGGTACGGGGTCGAGGCCGCGCTGATGCAATTCGTCGCCGTCCTCGCCAGCTCGCCCGACGTGGCGGCAGCGGCCGCGCAGCTCGACCGTCTCAACGCTGGCTTCGGTACCATCGCGCTCCTGCCGTGGTTCTTCTATCTGGCGCCGCTTGGCGTGGCGATCGCGCTGCGTCGTGCGCAGCTCGTGGGCGTCTGGCTCATCGGCCTCTGGGCGCTCGGATTCCTGGTCGGCTTCACCGCTAACTCGCCGTTGGGCGAGTCGATGCCAGGGTTGGCCGTCGTCAACGATGCCGCCTTGAGCGCCATCGTCGTGGCGATCGGTCTGGTGGTTGCCGTGCGGCGCTCCGGGTCGCCTGGAGTGGCAGCGGAGCACTCCGTGGGCACACAACCCTCGTCCGCGGCCGGTGCTGCATGATGTGACGGCATCCGTTGGTACGAAGGAGGGAGGGCGACCGCCCAACGGCGGTCGCCCATCTCTCTCGATCAGCTTCGCTACGCCCAAGACCGGTGACCGCACGTCAGTATGGCGTGGGTGACGATGTCGAACAAGATGGCGCATGGGCTGGTCAATACGACCAAGTGAACGTCAATCGAGGCAGCTCCGACTACCAATGACCTCCCGTTACGACCCTCGCCCCAATCTCTGACCTGGCCTCTGTGGCAGACCGATCAGCGAAACGCCGGGATGACCTCCCGGGCGAACAGGTCGAGGGTCCGCCGGTTGTGAAGTAGACCGTTACCAAGGTGACGCCGAGGTCGATGAGCGGCTGCAGCTGGCGGATCGCGTCCTCGGGCGTTGGGCCCATCACGCAGTCGATCTCGCCCGCATAGCTGCCTGACGGGTCCTGTGCGGCGGCCGGTACCATGGACCTCCCGTGACGACCCTCAGCTCGCCAGATTTTTCGCAGCTCCACCTGTCAATAGGTGGGAGTTTGCGCACGAAGGATTCAGGAACGACATCAGATGGACTGCCGACTCCCTGACATCACGGTCCACTACGAGGCTTTCGGCGAGGGCCGCCCGCTCATCGTCCTGCCCGGCTGGCCTGATGACTGGCGGGTGCCGGCCGACTACCTGGAGCCGCTGTTCCGCGATCGCACGGGGTGGCGACGCGTGTACCTCGACCTGCCGGGCCGCGGACAGACCAAGGGCGAACCCTGGATCACCTCCAACGACCAGGTCCTGGAGATCGTGCTCGACGTCCTCGGTCTCATCATCCCCGACGAACGTTTCGTCCTGGCCGGCCATTCTGCCGGGGCGTATCTGGCTCGGGCAGTCCTGAACCGCCGCGCGGGGATGGTCGATGGTCTTCTGCAGGTCGTGCCGGTGATGGATCCCCTCGAATCGGACGAGGCGCTCCCGCAGCCCGTCACGCTCGTACCCGACGAGACGCTCATGGCCCGGATTGAGGCCGAGCTCGGGCCGGAGCTGGCGGCCGTCTTCGCCCGGCGTCTGGTCGTGCAGTCACCTCATGTCTACGAGCGGTTCAAGGCGCTCCTCCCGGGGATCCAGCAACACGATGAGGCGTTCCTTGCCCGGCTGGGACTGCACGAGACCCTGTCATTCGACGTGGATCGACTTGCGGCTCCGTTCCGCGGGCCGGCGCTATTCCTGCTCGGCCGGCAGGATGCGGTCGTAGGCTATCGGACCGCCCTGGACCTGATCGAGAACTACCCTCGGGCGACCGTTGCTGTGCTCGATCGGGCCGGCCACGGACTCCCGTGGGAACAAGAGGACCTGTTCATGGCGCTCGCTCGGGAATGGCTGGCGCGAGTCGAGGAAGCGACGGCGATACCTGGGCAAGCCGTCTCGCGGGCGATGAGATCGTGTTGATCGGCGATGCGGCAGGCTCGGCTGATCCCCGCCATTGGCTCGGTACCTGTCTCTTCTTCTGCGACGTCCGCCAACTCAGTGAACTGCTGCGCGCCGACCGCGACTGGAGGAGCGCCATTGGCGAGTTCGCGGTCCAGCGGCGTCGGTACTACGAGGTCATCCGCGAGCGTGACCGCTGGGAATGCGAGCTCAAATTCGGAAATGGCGAGGCGGCCGATCGCGCGCGAGAGGGTCATAAACAAGCTGCGCTGGACGACCCGGCCCTCGGAGGATTCGATCTGCTTGAGGCACGCGGCCGCACGCCGGATGTACTTTGAAAATCCTTCGCGTAGCTCCACCGATCCTGGTCGGGCCAGCCGCGTACTGGTTGACGGGCTACTATTGACCCGCCCGCGCCGGGGTCTCGCCAGGTGTCGTGGCCGTGACTTACCTCGTGAACGCTGAGCGTGCGTAACGGCCAAGCAGCCCTCGTCTGCGGGGCAAAACGAGCCGGTTCGGGCGCCAACTTGCCCGCCATGCACGCCGAGCGAACAGCACCGCCAAGCATGGTCCCGCGGCCGCGCCAACTTGGCTGTTGCGCACGCTGAGAGTACATGCGCTGTCCGCGGGTCCCGGCGGGCCGGCGCCGCTACCATAGGCCCCCGTGACAGTGCCCCCCGACGCCTCTGACGCCGATTTCGCCCACCTCCACGTCCACTCCGAGTTCAGCCTCCTCGACGGCCTGAGCCGGATCGGCGAGATGACCCAACGGGTCGCGGATGCGGGCATGAAGTCCCTGGCCATCACCGATCACGGGGCCATGTACGGGGCGATCGAGTTCTACCAGGCCTGCCAGCGGACCGGGCTGAAGCCGATCATCGGCGTCGAAACGTACGTCGCCCCGCGCGGACACCTCGACAAGGAAGCCAAGGTCGACGCCAACCCCCATCACCTGATCCTGCTGGCGAAGGACCTGGTCGGCTATCGCAACCTGATGACCCTCGTCAGCAAGGCGCACCTCGACGGCTACTACTACAAGCCGCGCATCGACAAGGAGCTGCTGGCGCAGCACAGCGAGGGGCTGATCGGGACATCGGCCTGCCTGGGCGGTGAGCTCCTCAAGCGCCTGGCCGACGGTGACGAAAAAGGCGCGGAACAGGCGGCCGATGCATATCGGTCCATTTTGGGAGCGGACAACTTCTTCGTCGAGGTGCAGGATCACGGCGTTCCGGACCAGAAACGCCTGCACCCGCAGCTCGTGGAGCTGGCCCGCAAGATGAAGATCCCGCTGCTCGCCACCAACGACACCCATTACACCGTCCGCGAGCAGCACGAGGCGCACGACCTGCTGCTGTGCATCGGGACGGGGAGCAACCTCGACACCCCGGGGCGCCTGCGCTTCGAATCCGACCAGTTCTACCTCAAGTCGGCGGCCGAGATGCGGCGCCTCTTCAACGGCGAGCTGCCCGACGCGATGGACAACACCCTGCGGATCGCCGAGATGGTCGATCTGCGGCTGGAGTTCGGCCAGCTGCGCCTGCCCCATTTTCCGGTGCCCGACGGCGAGACAGCGACCTCCTGGCTTCGCTCCGAATGCGAGCGCGGGATGCTCATTCGCTACGGAGCCGACCTGGGCGACACGGTCCGTCAGCGGCTCGAGTACGAGCTGGGGACGATCGAGCGAATGGGCTACGCGGGCTACTTCCTGATCGTGGCCGACTTCACCCGCTTCGCGCGCGAACAGGGGATCATGACCACCTGTCGTGGCAGTGCCCCGGGGTCAATCGTGACCTACTCGCTGGGCATCACGCCGGTCGACCCGATCGCCTACGGCCTCCCCTTCGAGCGCTTCCTCAACCCCGACCGCGTAACGATGCCCGACATCGACATCGACTTCGCCGATTCCCGGCGCGACGAGGTGATCGAGTACGTCACGCGCAAGTACGGCGACGACCGGGTGGCGCAGATCATCACCTTCGGCACGCTGGGCGCCAAGGCGGCCATCCGCGACGTGGGACGCACCATGGGGCTCACCTACGCGGAGGCCGATCGGGTCGCCAAATCGGTCCCCAACGAGCTGAACATCAGCCTCGAGCGGGCGATTGACACCAGCCCGCAGCTGCGCGAGCTGATGGTCGGCGACCAGCG
>JANMPX010000187.1:0-7229 GCA_031370085.1 Chloroflexota bacterium
CGCGAGGCGCGGCGGGGCGTCCGCCAGCCGTTCGTGATGGCCGCGCGGCGCTACCAGGATCTCCCAGGATCCACTCGCGGTGCGCGTGTCGAGGAGGGGCAGCTGCGCGGTCGACTCCTTGCCGGGATCGATCCGCAGGAATGCGTCATCGCGGAGGGTGACGCGACGAACTGCGGTGTCTGCAGCGGCGTCGTCGGGTGAGGCCGGGTCCTCGTCGCAGTGGCGGCAATGCGTACCCTCGACCGGGGTTGCGCGCACCGCGAACGAGGCGTGCTCGAAGGTGCGGTCCGTGACGATCGCCGACCACCAGCCGGTCACCGGGTCGCGTCGCAGCTCGAACACGCTCCGCATCGTAGCGGACGGAGGAACGCGGGCCGTCGTCAGGCCGGCTCGATGATCTCCCAGCTCTTGGTGCGCGGCTGCGACTCCCATTCTTCGCGCAGCAGGGACATGCGCAGCACGTCCCAGTAGCGGCCATCGGCGAAATGGGCATGGCGCATGGTGCCTTCCGTGACGAAGCCCGCCTTCTCGTACGAGCGCCTTGCGCGTTGATTGGGCTCGTACACGTCGAGCTCGATCCGCTCCAGCCGCAGCTGCCCGAAGCCGAAGTCGCAGATGGCGCGCAGGGCGTCCGTGCCGTAGCCGCGATCCCATTCGCCCTTCTCGCCGATGCTGATGCCGAAGGCCGCGTGGCCGTCTTCCTGGTTGACGTGCATCAGGCCGGCCGTTCCGATCGGGCGCCCATCGGCGAGCAGACAGATGACGAAGTGATAGGCGCTCTTGCCCTGCTGCTCGAGCATCGACTCGAACCAGCGTTCCTCCATCGCCTGGCTGAATGGAACCCGGGTGGCAAGGAAGCGGGTCGTCTCTCCGTCGGCGAACCAGCGCACGAAGCGCGGCAGGTCATCGCGCTCGGCAGGGCGCAGGAAGACCTTCTCGCCGTGGATGGCTGGCACGGGGGGTTGGCTGGTCGGCTCGCCGTTCGACATCGGTCCTTCGTGGAGTAGGCTGAGTCCCTCGCAGGATACTAGGAGGACCGATCTCGATGGCTGCCGTCCGCACCGCCACCGTTACCTGGTCAGGTGACCTCAACTCTGGACGCGGCTCGGTGAGCGCCGGGTCAAGCGACTCATTCCGCGACCTGCCGGTCTCGTGGTCTGCGCGAACCGAGGACCCCGAAGGGCGAACTTCGCCGGAGGAGCTGCTGGCCGCAGCCCACGCCAGCTGCTACGCGATGGCCTTCTCCGGCGGCCTTGCTCGGGCCGGGACGCCTCCGGAGCACCTGCATGTGTCCGCGGAGGTGACTTTCGACAAGGTCGAGACCGGCTGGTCGGTGGTCTCCTCCGCGCTGACGGTGATCGGTCGCGTGCCGGGCTGCACGCACGAGGCCTTCGTGGCGGCCGCAGAGGCGGCCAAGGACGGTTGCCCGATCTCGCGCGCCCTGGCCGGCAACGTGAAGCTCTCGGTCGAGGCGACGCTCGAGACCGATGCCTGAACCGGAGGCCCCGGCGTCCGAGCGCGAGGCGCTGGCGGCGGTCGGCCGGGTGCTGGCGGCGGTCACCGGTGCCGAGTTCGAGCTCCAACCGGTACTTGACCGGACCGTGACGGAGGCGGCCGCGCTGTGCCATGCGGAGATCGGCTTCGTGTTCCTCCTGGAGGGCGGCCTCTTCCATACCGTCGCAGGCGTGGGCGGAACGCCAGGGCACTGGGAATTCCAGCGCGCGCATCCCTTCCCCGCGACCCGGGAGACAGTGGGCGGGCGCGTGGCGCTGACGAACGACGTGGTCCACATCCCCGATGTGCTGGCCGACGCGGACTACCACTGGGGAGCGCAGGAGATCGGCGGCTATCGGACCCTGCTTGGCGTGCCGATTCGCACCGATGCCGGCCTGATCGGCGCCTTTGGGCTGGCCCGCACGACAGTGTCGCCCTTCTCCGATGCCGAGATCGAGGTCGTCAGGCTGTTCGCCGACCAGGCTGCGATCGCCATCAGGGTGGCTCGCCTGCTCGGTGACACGCACGAGGCGCTGGAGCGTGAGACCGCTGTCGGGCAAGTGCTGCAGTCGATCAGTCGCACGACCTTCGATCTCGACCAGGTGCTCCAGACCGTTCTCGACACCGCGGTGCGGCTGACCCACGCCGACCAGGGCAACATCCTGCGCGAGATGAATGGGCAGTTCCGCGCCAGTGCCTTCAGCTCGGATGTGCCCGAGGAGTTTCGGGAGATCATCGCCAACCGCGTGGTCGGGCCTGACCGAGGCTCGGGCATGGGTCGCGCGCTGCTCGAGCGCGGCCCAATCCAGATCCTCGACGTCGTTGCCGATCCCGAGTACACGCTGACCGACGCCCAGCGCATCGTGGGATATCGGACGATGCTCGCAGTGCCTTTGCTTCGTGACGGGGAGCCGATCGGCGTCCTCTCCGTGTGGCGGCGCCATGTGGAGGCCTTCACCGTCCCTGAGATCAGCCTGTTGACGACCTTTGCCGACCAGTCCGCGCTGGCCATCGAGAACGTCAGACTGTTCGAGACGATCGAGCGCCAGCGCACCGAGCTTGCACGCTTCGCGCCGCAGGTTGCCGAGCTGCTGTCCAGCGCAGAAGGCGAGCAGCTGCTGGCGGGTCACCGACGCGAGATCACTGCACTGTTCGCGGACCTCCGTGGCTTCACGGCGTTTGCCGAGCAGGCCGAGCCGGAGGAGGTGCTCGGCGTGTTGCGCCAGTACCACGCAGCGGTCGGCGGGCTGGCGGTGGCCAACGGCGGGACGGTCGAGCACTTCGCGGGCGACGGGCTGATGGTCTTCTTCAACGACCCGAAGCCGGTGGTCGATCACCAGCTTGCCGCCGTGCGGACGGCCTGCGAGATGCGGGAACGATTTGGCGTCCTGTCCACATCGTGGCGCAAGCGCGGCTACCTGCTTGACCTGGGGATCGGGATCGCGACGGGATACGCCACGCTCGGGCGCATCGGCTTCGAGGGCCGCTACGATTACGCAGCGATCGGCAACTCCGTGATCCTGGCTTCGCGCTTGTCAGATGTCGCGACCGCCGGCCAGATCCTCGTCAGCCAGCGGGTGTTCGCGGCGGTCGAAGACCTTGTCGAGGCCGATCCCGTTGCAGACCTGCCGCTGAAAGGCTTCAGCCACGCGATGACGGCCTACGCGATCGGGAACCTGCGCGAGGCAGCCAGCTAGCGAATCGCGTCCACGATCTCCGGCTGCAGACCCTCGTAGCGCTCCAGGAATTCGACGCGCTCGCGGCGGAGGCGAGTCACCCATACTGCGTAGTCATCGGAGCGGCCGGTGCGCTCATACAGCAGACGCGGCTGCAGGAGCTCCATGTCATCGATGCCGGGCAGAGTCATGGCGGTGTCATAGCCGAAGTCCGCGTCCCGCTCCCACGCGATCGTTCCCTCGGCGATCGCCTTGACGATGGCGCCGGAATGCTCGATCTCGACCTTCTTTGACCGCTCGTCGCCGTCGATGCCGCCGACCCGCCCGGTGTTGAGCAGGAAGACCTCGAAGTCGCAGCTGTCCATCAGCTCAAGGAAGCGGTTCGCCTGCTGTTCGTCGCGGTGCGGGTAGAACGGATTGGTGCCCGGCACGCGCAGGGCCTTCCCCTCCTCGGCTGCGCCGCCGGCGCTGGTGCCCTGCGTCTCGCCGAGCATGAAGTAGGCGGCGGCCTGCTCGCGCGTCAGCCGCGCCACGGCCGGGATGACATTGTCATTGCGATTGAGGATCAGCAGATGGCTCACCGGGCCAATCTCCCGCGGGTCGCGCCAGATGCCCAGCGACGACATGGGGAAGGTGGCTCGACCATTCTTGGTATAGGAGGTATCGAAGAAATCAACCGGCCCACCGGAGTCGCGCTGCGAGACGTTCTCGAGGTAGGCATCGGGCTTGACGACCGCTCCATGGATTGCCGGCTCATGGCGCGGATCAAGGCCGAAGGTCTTGGCGAAGCAGCCGTTCTCGGTCCCCACCACCTTGCCGCCGGCGAACAGGCCGATGAAGTCGTCCTGCACCGGTTGGCTGTTGTTCTGCCGGGTGAAGGTGGTGGTGGTCTTGCCGGTTCCCGACAGGCCGATGATCAGCATCGTCTTCTCGCCTGACGCAGTCGGCACCACTTTGCAGCCGGCGTGCATGGCCAGGCCGCCCCGGCCGTACACCAGGGCGTTCCACATCCGCAGGCCGCCCTTCTTGCTCTCTCCAAAGTAGTCGGAGTTGAAGACGCGACTCACGCCGGACTCGAGATCGACTGTGATCAGGCGCTGATCGGGATAGTCGGGCATCGGCAGGTTCGGGGTGTAGATCATGCACAGCTCGGGATCCCAGTCCTCGGCCGGCGCGTCGGGCGGGAAGTAGAGCTGCTGCTGCATGCCGGCGATATTCGCGTTGGCCTGCTCGATATAGAGGCGGACGCGCGAGCGCTGCTCCGGATCGTTGCCCAGGTAGCCGTCGATGACCAGCATGTCGACGCCGGCGATGTAGTCCGCCTGGTGTGCGGCGATGCGCTCACCCTCGGCGCGGGAGATGGCCTTGCCGGTTGTCTCGGCGGGGTCATCGGTCACCAGGTAGGTGGACTCCTTCGAGCGACTGGTCACCCGGGTCTGCACGTTGTAGTTCCGGTAGCTGGTCGCGCGTGCCTGCGGCATGCGGCTCGTGAGTTCCTGCAGCACCTCTGGCGACGGGTTGACGTGGATCGAGCGGGCAGCCGGCAGCGGGCGGCCCCGCGGACCCATCGGCGCGGCGGCGTGAAGTCCTGCGAGCGTGCTCATGAGCGTGCAGTCGACCTCGTTGCGGCATGGTGGGCGGGCGCGGTGATGGTGGCGCCCGACGCGAAGGTGCGCCGACATCGTACCAAGTCGAGCGCCCTGAAACCTTGTCGGGCGGCCCGGTCTCAATCCCTACAGACACCGCAACCATGCGGCCCGAATCCTCGAGGGAGGACAGATGCAGCTCAGCGACCGAAATCGCCTCTTCCGCGGCGCGGCGATGGCCGTCGCCGCTCTCCTGCTGGTGGCAGGGGCCGTCTTCGGCTCCCAGGCGGTCACCAACAGCCAGCACAAGATCGACGCCACCGGATCCCAGAATGGCTCGGTCGAGTCCAACAACGCCAATGAGACCGAGATCGCCGAGCCGAGCGAGACCGAGGTCAACGACGTGAACACGGCGGAGACGCACGACGCGACAGACGGCGCTGAGGCAAGCCAGAGCGAAGTCGAGCATGCCGACGGTTCGGCCGGCGCCAGCGAATCGCCCGACGAGAGTCATTCCGACTCCGGCGGCGGGGATCACTGACGGCCAGGCACGGTTGGCGCAGGCGACATGGCACGATACGGGCGTGGATGACCGCGCCTTGGTCGATGCAGTGCTCGCCGGAGATCGTGACGCGTTCCGGCTCCTCGTGGAGCGGGAGCAGCGGGTGGTCTACCGCGCCTGCCTGCGCATCCTCGGCCGACCCCACGATGCGGAAGATGTCGCCCAAGAGGCATTCGTGATGGCGTACCGATCGATCGCGTCATATCGCGGTGATGGCCCACTTGGCGGCTGGCTGTTGCGGATCGCGACTCGCCAGGCGTTCCGGCGCCTTCGCCAGCGGCGCGACACCGCGGAGCTTGGCGCCGAGCTGGTGCTGCACGCACCAGGCTCCGATCCGCTGGCGGCGGCACTGGCCGACGAGCGTCAACGATCAGTGCGCCTTGCCGTGGCCGCCCTCTCGGAACCGTACCGCGAGGTGATCGCCCTGCGCTTCTTCGGCGAGATGTCGCTGGATGAGATTGCGGCAGCGACGCGCCGGCCGCTGAATACGGTCAAGACGCACCTGCGACGCGGGTTGGAACGGCTCCGGCCGATCCTCGGCGTGGAGGCGATGGCATGAGCCGACGACCATTTGATCCCGGCGAGATCGACCGTGATGCGACCGGCCTCGAGTCGGCGGCAGGGGAGCTCGAGCGCTACGCGGCCCTGACCAACGCGGCGACGCCAGTTGACCTCGATGACCGGGTGATGGCTGCCGTCGAGCGCGAGCCGATTCCACGGCGCGGCATCTTGGCCTGGCTTGCGCTGCCGGCACCCGCCATTCCGCTTGGGCGCGTGGCGCGGGCCGTCGTGCTGACGGCAGCACTGGTGCTGGTGGTCGGTGGTGTCCTCGCAGCCGGACAGCTGGCCCGCATCATCCGTGACGCCTCGGTCGGCGGCCCGTCCTCTTCTCCCACGGATCGCTTCACTCCGAGTCCTTCGCCCAGCGTCTTGCAGACCCCATCGCCATCCGACGGCTCGTCGCCGACCGAGACGATTGATGCAAATGCCTCGGCGCAGCCTTTGGTCACGCCGCGTGCCACAGGAGGGTCCGGCACCCCGGACGAGCAGCACACCGAGTCTCCGTCGCCGACCGCCACGCAGTCGCCAAAGCTCACTCCCGAAGAGACGCAGCACCCCTCATAGCCGTCGGGGAATCCCGTAGTGCGTCCCGATCGGTGTCTGATCGCGCCTATCATCGCGGTGGCGCATCGGCCACCGGGCGATGCCGATCCGCGAAGGAGAGGTCGCCGTTCTTATCGCACCCGCCCCGGTCGTCGACACCGCCGAGCAGCTCGACGCGGCCGTGGCTGCGCTGCGCGAGCGACGCGCTGCCTGGGTGGCGGTCCCGCTGTCCGCACGGATCCGGCTGATCGACGAGCTGATCCGTGGCGTGGCCAGGGTCGCCGTTCGCTGGGCAGCGGCTGCCGCTGAAGCGGAAGGCCTTGCCCCGTCAGATCCCGACGCAGCAGAGGAGGCGATCGCCGGTCCCTACCTCGCCCTGCGGCAGCTGCGGCTGTTGCGCAGGTCCCTGGTCGACATCCAGCGCAGCGGCACGCCAAGGATCCCCGGGCCGGTGACCACCCGGCCGGATGGCCGCGTGACTGCCCGCGTCGTCCCGGTCGACCGGTTCGATCGGCTCCTGTACATGGGCGTCACCGCCGAGGTCTGGATGCAGCCCGGAGTCGCCGCGGAGGACCTGCCCTCGACCCAGGCGGTTGCCTACCGCCAGCCGGATGGTGGCGGCGTCTGCCTGGTGCTTGGCGCCGGCAATGTGACCAGCATCGCCCCGCTGGATGCGGTTTACAAGCTCTTCGTCGCCAACCGCGTGGTGGTGCTCAAGGCACACCCGATCCAGGCCTTCATGGGGCCGATCCTCGAGGAGTGCCTGCGGCCGCTGATCCGTGACGGGTGGCTGCGCATCGTCCACGG
>JANMPX010000221.1:0-2586 GCA_031370085.1 Chloroflexota bacterium
GGTGGCCGATGGCAAGGTCAACCTGTGGGGGACGCCGCTGCGCTTTCTTGAGCCTGAGTCCGAGCACAGCTCGGCATCGGCCGCCGCCGCCTGGTAGAGAGCCGCCATGGTGGTCGACGGGGTGATCGGGTAGGCGCAGGCGGCTTCGCTGATACGGGTCTCGACGTGGGCGATCGCCTCCGAGCCGTCGACGATGGCGGGCAGTCCGGGATATCGGGGCGGGGAGGCGGCGCGGCCCGCGCCCCGCGGAACCCGGCTGCGGGTGCTGGTGCGCATGCTGCCAGCCTGAACGGCGGCCCCGCTCATTGCCGAGAGACGATCGGCCCACAAGGAGGTGCCGTTCGGCACGTCCTGCCAGAATGGCCATGCACCGATAGTGACCACAGCGAGCAACGACGCTCGTTCGAAGAGGCAATTCAGGAGAGGCAGGATCATGAAGACTCGTCGCACCGTGGCCGTGGCATTCGCCGGCCTGGCACTGACACTGGCAGCGTGCAGCACGGCTGCATCGCCACCCGCGTCCGGCACAACAATCACCGGAACGCTGACCGAATACAAGATCGCCCTGAGCGCGGCAACGGCGCCGGCCGGCGAGATCACCTTCAACGTGACGAACGCCGGCACCATGATCCACGAGTTCGTGATCCTCAAGACCGATACGCTGGCCAAGGACCTCCCGCTGGTCAACGACGGGGTCACCGAGGCTGACTTCAACGCGATCGGTGAGGTACCGGAAACGAACCCGGCTGGCAGCGGCACGGTCAAGCTCACCCTTGCAGCAGGGCATTACGCGATCATCTGCAACATCGCCGGCCACGTTCGTCAGGGCATGGTGGTCGACTTCACGGTCTCGTAAGCCAGCCAAACCCCAGACAGCAAGATGACCGCCGGGAGACCGGCGGTCATCTTGTTTTGGCGCTTCATGGGGAGCGGTGCCCGGCCGGAGCCACGGGAAGAGGCGGCCTATGGCCCCGGCCGGTCAGGCTCAGACTGACCTGCCACCTGCCCTTCTGGACGTGCCAAAGGGAGTGATCGTACGGGGCATTCGGCCGCTATCGATGGGTACCGGGGAAACGAATCGCCCGCCGGACATGTTGCCTGGCGGGCGACCTTTGCGAAGTGCGGAGACGGTCAGTGGGCGGCGTTCGGCTTCCCGTCGTCGCCGCGTGCCACCTTCGAGACGGCCTCGCCGTGGGCCCTGCCGGTGGTGCTGTGATCCGTCGCCACCTGCGACACGAACCAGCCGTGGTTGTGGGGTCGCTCGGCGGCATTCTCTGACCCGCCGCGGTTGGTCTTGGTCGAAAGGTTGGCGTGCGGATTGGCGTGTGACTTCGCCTTGTCGCTCGGGCCGTTCGCCAGCACTGCGGCCACCGGGATGGCGAGGGCCACCGCGGCAACGAGCGCGAAGCGCAGGAATCTGTTCTTCATCGGGAACCTCGTGGGATTGTACCTGTCGATCCTGATAACGGGCGGGGAGGCGAATTGTGACGGTTTGATCGAACAGCCGGGTCGCTATCCGGCCTCCACGATGATCAGGCCGCGGAGCATGCCCATCTGGCAGGTGAACTGGTGGGCACCAGGCTCCTTGGGTATGAACTCGATGGCGACCGACTCGCCGGTGGGCAGCGCTGCCGAGCGTTCGAAATCGGGCAGCAGGACCCGCTCCGAGCAGGCGGCGGTCTCCTCGCGACGGAATACGAGGCGCACCGGGCGGCCGGCTCGGACCTTGATGGTGTCGGGCGAGTAGCCGCCCTTCACCACGATCAGGCCCTCCTGGTAGCCATCGGCGCCGATCGGGAGACGCACCCCCGGCGAACGCTTGAGCCAGAAGAACCAGGTCACTGCGCCCACGGCCGCCAGGCCGATGAGCGTGACGAGGACTTGATCGAAACGCATGGCCTGTCAAACCTCCTGAAGCCGGAACCGCTTGAGGCGGTTGGCGTTGCTGATGACGGTGACCGAGCTGAACGACATTGCCAGTGCGGCGAACAGCGGGGAGAGCAGCAGCCCGGTGAAGGGATAGAGGATGCCAAGGGCGATCGGCAGTCCCAGTGAGTTGTAAACGAAGGCCCCGAACAGGTTCTGGTAGACATTGCGGATGGTCGCGCGGCTGACGCCGATGGCCGCCGCCACACCCATCAGGCTGCCCGAGATGAGGGTCACGTCCGAGGCCTCGATGGCCACGTCGGTGCCGGTGCCGATGGCGAACCCGACGTCGGCCGCCGCCAGCGCCGGGGCGTCGTTGATCCCGTCGCCGACCATCGCCAGCTTGTGCCCGGCCGCCTGCAGCTTGCGCACCTCGGCGGCCTTATCCCCGGGCAGCACCTCGGCGCGCACGCTGTCGATCCCCACCCGGCGGGCGATGGCATCGGCCGTGCGCTGGTTGTCCCCGGTGATCATCACCACCTGCAGACCCATGCGGTGCAGCGCCGCGACCGCTTCCGCCGAATCGGGCTTCACCGGATCGGCGATGGCGAGCAGCCCGGCCAGTCGCCCGTCGACCGCCAGCCAGACTGGTGTCTTGGCCTCGTCGGCGAAAGCCTGTGCGCGCTGGTCGAGATCCGCAGGAATCGCGATCCCGGCGTC
>JANMPX010000228.1:0-6022 GCA_031370085.1 Chloroflexota bacterium
CGGCGGTCCCCTATTTCCAGGACCTGTACGACCACCTGGTGCGCGTGCTGGAGAGCCTCGACCTGTATCGCGACCTGGTGGCCGCCGCGCTCGAGGCGAACCTGTCGGTCACCAGCAACAACCTCAACGCGGTGATGAAGCGCCTCACCGCCTTCACCGTGGTGCTCATGATTCCGACCCTGATCGCCGGAATCTATGGCATGAACTTCCACCTTATGCCCGAGCTGAGCTGGCCGCTCGGCTATCCCTTCGCCCTCGGCGTGATGGCGACCGCCATGGCCGGGGCGGCGATCTACTTCAAGCGCAACGACTGGTTCTAGGTTTTGCGGCCGGCCATCAGCCGCGGGCGAAATACCTCCCGTTGACCGCCAGGGCCCAGACCACGAAGAGGTAGGCGCCCAGCAGGATCAGCGGGACGACGATGCTGCCGCGCGGCCCGCTCCCGCCCAGCACGCCGGGGACCGAGAAGAGCGCGCCGAGCACTGCAAGAATGATGGCGGTGATGCGCGCCCAGGCGCGCGCGAGCAGCACGAAGATGCCCGATGCGAGCTCAAGGACGCCAAACGCGATCACCACTGCACCGATCGCCGCGATGAAGCCTCCGAGCGAGGCGGGAATGTTGCCGAGCTGGGTCGAGATCTCCCTATTCGTCCCCACGCTGCCGATCAGGCTGCCGCCGAGCACCACCACCAGGCCGATCAGCGAGATGAGGACGCCGATCACGATCATCACCACGCCGGCCGCGGTCACGACCCCTGGCCGGCCTGGCATGGCAGGCGGCGCCTGCGGCGCCATCGGCGGGGGCATCTGCGGGGGCGGTGTCGGCTCCATGGGTCAACCCTCCACTGCGCGGCACGGGCGACATCGGCGCGGTCGCAATTGCCGCGAGTATGCGCTCAGCGCGCGCGGTCGATCGCTGCCAGCAGGCGGATCACCAGGCGCACCACCACGAGCGACGAGACCTCGTTCACGTCTCGCTCCGGGACCAGCTCGGTGAAGGCCGCGCCGCGAACCTGGCAGCGAGTAGCCACGCCGGCCAGCAGGTCGGCTGCCTCCTGGTAGCTCAGGCCACCGGGCGACAGGCCGCTCACCGCGGGCATCACCGACGGATCGAGCCCATCGCAATCGAAGGCGATGAAGACCGAAGCACCACGCGGCAGCTGGTCGACCAGCCACGGGACCCCGCGCTCCCGCAGCTCGCGGGCGGTCACCAACAGGTTGCCGGCGGCGCGAGCGTCGGCCACGTCCTGGGAGCGCGCGCTGCCCACGCCGCGGAGCCCGACTTGCGCGATGCGCGTCACGTGCTCCATCTCCGCTGCCCGGCGCATCGGCGACGAATAGCCGTCCCGCACGGTGGCCACCTCGTCGCGGTAGTCGAGGTGGGCGTCCAGCTGGAGGACCCACAGCGGACCGTGTCCGGCATAGCCACGCAGCACCGGGATCGGAATCGAGTCGTCGCCCCCCAGGATGACGGGGACCACGCCCGCCGCCAGGATCCCCGCAACGGCCGATTCCGCGCGCGCTGCATTGCCTGCGCCGTCCGCGGGATCGCCGGGCACGTCGCCGGCATCGATCACCCGCAGCAGTGGGGCGCCGACCAGCATCGGCCCGTCGAGGTCAAAATCGTGATGCTCGACGAAGCGCGCCAGCCGCTCTGACCGGGCGCGCACCGCGGCCGGGGCCGCCGCACAGCCAGCCGTCCAGCCGGGGGCGGCGTAGGGCACGCCATACGGAATGCCCAGGATTGCCACGTCTGCGCTTCCGGGCGCCAGCTCGGTGAAGGCGACCCTGGGGAGCCCCAGGAAGGTGGGCTCGGTCACCGGCCCGCGGCCGCGCAGGCGCTGCACCGGCCGACCACCGTCACGTGCGATAGATCAACCTCGAAGCCGCCACTCGCCTGCAGGGCACCGACCACGATGCGGGCGTCGGCCGGAGGGATCTCCCAGCGACCAGCGCATGCCGAGCAGTACAGGTGACCGTGCTCGCTCTCCGGCCTGACGTGGAACTCCTCGCGCCCGTCGGCGCCGTGACCGTGGCGGACCAGGCCCAGCTCCTCGAGCACGTCCAGGGTGCGGTACACGGTGGACGGGATGGTCGCCGGGTCGATGCGGCGACAGCGCTCGATCAGCTCTGACCCGGTCACGTGCCCGTCGGTGCGCGCCAGCACGTCGATCACCGCGCGCCGCTGCGAGGTCCATCGCAGGCCACGCTCACGCAGGCGCTGACGGACCGCGGCCCAGGGCTCCCGGGTTGCTGCGCTGGCTGACATCTGCCGTAGTATAGGCAGCGCACGCTACTGCAACGCCTTGCAACAGGAGGTCGCCTCCCATGTCGCAGCTCTTCGCCTTGGCGGGACTTGGCTTCCTGCTGGGCATGCGCCATGCCACCGATGCTGACCACGTCATTGCGGTGACCACCATCCTGTCGCGGAGCCGGCGCTTCCTTCACAGCACCCTGATCGGCGCCCTGTGGGGCTTTGGCCACACGGTCACCGTGCTGGTGGTGGGGATCGGAATCATCGCCTTCAACGTGGTCATTCCCCCGCCGGTGGGCCTGGCCATGGAGCTGGCGGTGGCGATCATGCTGGTCATCCTGGGCGTCCTCAACCTGACCGGCAGCATGAAGCGAATCACCGAGCGGTTCACCCCTCCGGCGCCGATGCACGGACATGAGCACGAGCACCTGCACGCCCATGAGCCGTCGACCGATCTGCATCCGCACGGGCACGCGCACCTGCATGGACACGGAACCGACGAGGGCCTGCTGGCGACCTTCGGCTGGTTCCAGCTGCTGAGGCCGGTGGCGGTGGGCCTGGTGCATGGCCTGGCCGGCTCGGCGGCCATCGCGCTGCTGGTGCTGGCCACAATCCATGACACCGGCCAGGCGGTCGTCTACCTGGTCATCTTCTGTGTCGGCGTGGCCGCCGGGATGGCGGTTCTGACAACCCTGATCGGCCTCCCGTTCATGGTCTCGCGGACCCGGTCAGAGCGGATCAATCGCTGGCTCACGGTGGGGTCGGGGATCCTCTCCCTGGCCTTCGGCTTCTATCTCGCCTACCGGATCGGCTTCGTCGACGGACTGTTCACCGGTCAGTTCCACTGGGAACCTGCATAGGGGTTCCCAAGCGCGTGCGACTTGGGTATCCTCCGCAGCGCCGCGCACTGGCGTGGGACGAGGAGGGCTCACCTTGGTTCGCTATGCGCGTCTGGCCTATCGCGGCATGATCTGGCTCTTCGTGGCGTGCGTGGTGGTACAGGTTTTCCTGGCAGGGCTTGGCGTCTTCGCCGGCGAGGACAACTTCGAGCTCCACCGCAACTTCGGCTACACCTTCGGCTGGCTGGCGCTTCTCTTGCCACTCATCGCAATTGCGGGGCGGCTCGAGAGGCGCGTGATCGCGATGAGCTTCGGCATCACCGTGCTCTTCATCCTGCAGTCGGTCCTCGTGGCCCTGCGCACCGACATGCCGTACCTGGCGGCACTGCACCCGGTGAATGCGCTGGCCATCTTCTGGCTCTCGCTGAGCCTGGCCCGCGGCTCGCGGGATTTCGCAGCTGACCCTGCCCGCTCCGTCTCCATGCAATAGGAGGGTCCGATGGATTGGCAGCCCTGGCTTAGACTCCTCCACGTCGCCGCCGGATTCACGTTTGCCCTGGCGCACGGCGTTTCGGTATTTACCGTGCTCAAGCTGCGGGGCGAACGTGACCCGATCCGGGTCACCGCCCTGCTCGACCTGTCGAAGTTCAGCCTGCCGGTCACCGACATCGCGATCGTGGTGCTCCTGGTATCGGGCATCGCGGGCGGATTCGTAGGTGGCTACTGGGGCCACCTCTGGATCTGGATCTCGATCGGCGTGCTGGTTTTCCTCTTCGCCTTCATGAGCGTCCGCGGCGTGAAGCATCACGACGCCATTCGTCATGCCCTCGGGCTGGCCGGTTTCTACGACCACAAGGGCGCGACCATTCCCGAAGCGGACCCGGCCGCGCTGGCCAAGGCGCTCGACTCGCCGCGAGCCCTGGAGCTCGCAGGGGTCGGCTTCATCGGCCTGGGTGTCCTCCTCTGGCTGATGGTGGTCAAGCCGTTCTAGGGCAACGCCTCCATCGAGACGACAAGCGGCTCGCCGGTCTCCAGGAGCGCCTTCATCCCGCCCAGGATCGTTTCCCAGCCTCCGCTGGTGTAGTCCATCGTCGCCGGGCCGCGGCCGGTGTGGATCACGGTCAACCGGCATCGGTCACTGATCTGCGTGATCTCCCACTCGATGCGCGATGGCGCCTCGGCGGCCGCATCCGGCTCGTGGACGACGTGGAAGGTATGGACCAGGCGGCGGGGCGGATCGATCTCCAGGATCTCGCCGTCGAGATAGACCTCGCCCTCCGGTGACCGGCTCTCCCACCGCGAACCGACCTGCCAATCGGAGATGCTCAACGCGCCGTACCAATACTGGCGGGTGAAATCGGGATCGGTGATCGCCTGCCACAGGCGCTCCGGAGTGGTCGCGATCTCGACTTCGTAGATGTTCTCGGGTGCGGTCATGGGTGCCTCCTGCCTAGCCGTCCCCTCGGCTGTACATCAGCGAGCCGGGAGTGGTCAGCAACTCGCCGGTCTCGAGCCAGGTCTTGAGGCCGGAGAGGATCATCGGCCAGCCTCCGTAGAGCTCCTCGTTGGCGCCCTCGCGCAGCCGGTCGTGAGTGATGGTCAGGCGACAGGAATCGCCGACCGGCTCGATCTCCCACGTCACTCTCGAGAAGCCCTCGCTCTTCACCTCGTCGCTCCACAGCGCCCGCATGCTCTGGACGAGGCGCCGTGGCGGGTCGACCTCGAGGTTCTCGCCCTCCCCAAGCGGCGCGGGGGCGGCCGGGTGACCCATCTCGTAGTGCGAGCCCGGCGTCCAGTCAGATGTCTGGCGCGAGCCGAAGTTGTACTTGCTGCGCTGCTCCGGGTCGGTGATCGCCTGCCACAGGCGCTCCGGCGTCGTCTTGATGTAGATCTCGTACACCTTCTCCATGGGACTCTCCAATCTGGACTTGAGATTGCTGAGCGCAGCCGCCCAGGGCTCGGAGTATTTGCTGACCCAGCGGTCATGGACCAGCCGAATCGGGACCGGGTTCAGGAAGTGGAGCTTCCGGCGTCCGTCGCGATGGGAGGTGACCAGCCCGGCAGCGGCCAGCACGCGCAGGTGCTTCATGACGCCGAAGCGGGTCATCCCCGGCAGCGCGTCCTCCAGCTCGGAGAGCGCCTGCCCATCGCGGTCGCGAAGCGCGTCGAGCAGGACACGCCGGCTGGGATCGGCGAGCGCCCGGAAGACCTCTTCCATGGCGCCGACTATATGTGACCGATCAGTCACATGTCAAGACACGAGCCAAGCCTATCGCTGGCGGGCGTACCACACGTTGCCCGGGCCGACGTAGCTGTTGCCCTCGCCCCACAGCGCCACGGTCTTGCCTGCCGAGTTGACGTCGATCTCGAAATAGTCGCCGTACGGCTGCAGATACCCCTGCTGTGGGGCGGCGATCTTGTAGGTGTAGCCGGCCACGAAGGCTGACAGGCGCACCTCGCTCGACCAGCTGGCGCCGCCATCGGTCGAGCTGCGGTAGTAGGTGTTCCATCGGGCGTCAGGACTGCTGCCGCCGACGTCGAAACCGTTGCGATCGTCCATCCAGGCGACCCGAACGTCGCCGTTGCCCCGCGCCACCAGGGCCGGGAAGGCATGGTTCGACCCCATCGGGGCCACGGACACCTCGACCGGGGTCGACCAGCTGGCCGCACCGTTCATGGAGCGGGCGAAGAAGACGCGCTGCGGTCCATTGGCCACGCGGTTGGCGTTCCACAGCACGTAGAGCCGATCAGAGGCGTCGACCCCCATCGCCATCTGGGCGCCCCAGTAATCCCAGCCAGCGCAGCTACAGTCCGGCGGCGCCTGGGAGACGGAGACCGGCGCCGTCGTCCAGGTGGCACCGCCGTCTGTCGTCCTGGTGACGTACAGGTTGATCGTTCCCATGGCCTGGCCCGGCCGGTTCACGCCGTC
>JANMPX010000251.1:0-4779 GCA_031370085.1 Chloroflexota bacterium
TTCAGGTCCTTCGCGACCGACTCGCCGAAGCCCAGCACCCCCCATTTCGAGGCGCAGTACGCCGACGAGTCCTCTTCGCCCTTCTTGCCCGATCCCGACGAGACGAAGATGATGGTGCCGTCGTTTTGCGCGAGCATCGCCTGCCTGAGCACCTCGCGCGTGCACAGGAAGTGCCCCTTGAGGTTTGCGTTGTGGAGGCGATCCCAGAGCGCCGTGTCGGTCTCCCAGACCTTCGCGACCTGCCGGATGCCGGCGTTGTTGACGAGCGCGTCGATCCGGCCGAACTCGGCGACCGTGCGCTTGACCAGGTCGATCACCTCGTCCTCGCGGCCGATGTCGACGGCACAGGCGCGGGTGCGCACGCCCGTGTCGCGGGCGATCGCCGCGAGCTCGCGCTCCATGTCGTCGCGGCGCGTGTCGACACCGACGACGTGCATCCCCTCGCTTGCCAGGTCGCGCGCCACCAGGAGGCCGAGGCCCCGCGCGGCGCCAGTGACGAGCGCCACCTTGTTCTTCAAATCGATGTCCACTGCGTCCTCCCTCGATAAGTGTGGACCGGGCGCCCCTCCGCCGAATCAGGTGACGTTCTGATGCGCCTTTTCGGTGTCGAAGTACTCCCGCACCCAGTAGGCCTGGCCGTCGCGCAGCTCGATCACGAACGCGCCGGTGTTGCTGTAGTTCTTGCCGGTCTTGGGCGCCAGGTGGCTGCGCCATTCAACGATGACGCAGTTGTGCTCCCGGTCTTCCCAGAGATAGACGATTTCGAACCGGACCGTGTGGAACGCGGGAAACACGTTCTTGCGGAAGTAGTCGGCGATCTTCTCCCGCCCCAGCATATCGGTGCCGAAATCGGACCCCGGCGCCGTGTGCTTCGCTTCCGGGTGCAGGAGCGGGGCGAGCGCGTCGGCGTCCATCCGGCAATAGCAATCCACGATCTTCCGCACGACGTCCACGTTGGTCGACATGAAAGCTCCTTCGACTGCGGCGGTCGACAACCGACCGCGTGTGAGACGTGCACTCTAACTTAACTTGTACATGAATTCACGGTACTTCGACTGTCGAGACTTTGACTGGTTTACGTTGCCTCTCGAGGGGCGGGCGGTACCCGGGCGGCCAGCAGATCCCGATGCACTTGCAGGATCTCCGCGGTGGCCTCTCGATCGACCGCGCCGGCGGCAACGGCGTCGACGAACGCCGCCATGAGGCCCGCGTACTCGACTTCAGCTGCACCGGCGTCTTCCGGGCCTGGTCCGGGCCACGGATCGTCGGCACCGCCCGTCTGATCGGCGTCGATCTCGAGCGCGAGATGAAAGGGTGCGTCGCCGCGCAGATCCGCCTCGACTTCGATCTCTACGGCGCCCAGACGCCCGTGAACCCGGGCGACCAGCGGAAAGTCAGCACTTGCGTCCCGGTGCGCCTCGTCCGCCGAGATCACCTCCAGCGGCTCGCCCCGCGCGCCGGCCAGCCAGCGTGCGAGGTCCAGTGCGTGCACACCAAGCGTGAAGAGCGCGCCGCCGCTCTCGAGCTCTCGCCGCGTCCAGGGCTTCCCCTCGGCCAGCCGCTCGATGCCCAGCCGATACCGACACGCGATACGGCGAGGCCCGCGCAGCCGATTCTTGAGGTACCGCATGCGCGGATTCCATCGAAGACGGAACCCGGCGTGCACCGGCACGGTGGCAACGGCGACCGCGCGTTCGAGCGCATCGCACGCCTCGTCGGTCAGGCACCAGGGCTTTTCGAGGAAGACCGCTTTGCCGGCGGCGAGCGCCGTCAGACAGGCGTGGGTATGGAGGTGATTCGGCACGGCCACGGTGACCGCGTCAACCTCGGGGAGCATCGCCTCGAGCGACGCGTAACGGACGAGGCCGTCGGCGGGCGTCTGGCGGGTCACCGCGCCGACGACACGCGCTCCTGCGGCCGCCAGGTGTCGGGCGTGGAGCTGCGCGATCTCGCCGTAGCCGATGAGCCCGACTCGAGGCTCGCTCGACCGTCGTGATAAAGAGGGCACTCACCGATCCAGGGGCGGCGCGCTCACTTCGATCACCAGACCATCACAACCGAGGACAATCTCGCCGTCGTACTCGCGTCTCGCCGCCGCGACGATCCGATCCCAGACGTCCGCGCCGTGGTCGGCGCCGTAATACATCGACGCCATCTCCACTGCGGTCCGGCAGCTCGTGTAGGGTCCGAGGTGCGTCAGCACCAGCTTCTTCACCCCGGCAGCCTGCGCCACACGGCCCGCACCGGTCGGGCCCGAGTGGCTCCACATCTGTCGGGCTTCGATGATCTCGTCGAGGAAGGCCGTGTCGTGGATGAGCAGATCAGCTCCCTTGGCGAGATCGATCATCGCCTGGCACGGCCGCGTGTCGCCGCTGAGCGCCACCACCCCGTACGGGGTTTCGACGCGGTAGCCAACCGAGGGTGTGCCGAGCCGCTGATGATGCTCCACCGCGCCCGCCAGGACGGCGGCGCGCCTGGTTGCGACGACTGAGCCGACGTCGATCTCGTGCACCTCAATGGGCGGGTCGGGCGCGGGCCGCTTGGTGATGTGCGGCGGCAGCGCCTCTACATACTTTCGCACGTAGTCGACGTCGGTCCGGTGCATCCCGAAGATGCAGGCGTCCGACATGGCCCGGGTGCCGGGCGGCCCGTACACCGCCAGGGGCTTCCGCCGGCCGCAGTTCCACGTCGTCATCACCAGGTACCCGTAGTCGACGATGTGATCCCAGTGCAGGAGGGTGAAGAAGAGGGCGTCGATCGCCAGTGGGCTGATGCCCGCCCTGACGAGGTTGACGGTCGTCCGCTCGCCGCAGTCGAAGAGCAGGATCTCGTCGTCCACGCACACGGCCTGGCTCGGATTGCCGCGCTCGGGGTCGGGGACCGCCGAGCCGGAGCCGAGAATCACGGCCTTGAGACCTGTCGTCATGGAGCGGCCTCCATCTTTGGGCTCAGAGGAGTCTCGCTCTTTCGCATCTGGCACCGAGAGGACCGCATCGCGACGGCGCCGCTCACGGGATCGAGACGCCGGTGACCGATCAACGCATTGTAGTTGGCACTGTCAGCACCCGTGAGGGCATAGCCAGGCAAGTGGAGCTCCGGGCAGGCCTGCCACCAACCGTACTGAGCGAACACCACTCCCGGTTCGAGCCACTTTCGAACGCGGACTCTGGCGCTCATCTGCCCGTCAGGCGTTTCGAGCAGGACCCGCTCGCCATCTTCGATGCCCCGAGCCGTTGCCGTCGAGGGGTGCACCTCGACGCCCGGCTCACGCACATGGCGCCGGAGGCTCGGCAAGCTCCGGTGCTGGCTGTGGCAGAACTGGGGAAGCTTCGCGCACGTGAGGATCAGCGGATACGCATCAACAGACCCTGGCTGAGCGACGAGGTCGGGCGCCGGATCCCGAAAATCGGGCAGAGGGTCGATCCCGTGCTCCTGCAGCTCCTGGGAATAGATCTCCACTTTGCCGGTCCGGGTTTGAAATCCGGAATCCTGTTGCGCGTACTTTCTGTACCGGGTGATCAGGGGCAGCGAGATGCCGCTCGGAGAAGCCCGCAACGCGTCCAGCGTGACCCCTGACGGTTCCAGCAAGTACCGATAGGCCGCCCCGATGTCGCCGTCCCAGAAGTGCCGGTTCAATCCGAGCCGTTGCGCCAGTTGAAAGACGATCCAGGTATCCGAGCGGGCTTCTCCCTGCGGAGCGACGGCAGGTGGACGCAGCTGAACGAGCGACTCGGCCCGCTGGCCCACTTCGAACCCGACGCAGAGGCCCTCCCGTTCCCATGCCGATGCCACTGGCATGACAATGTCGGCATACGCCATGGTGGGCGTCATGAAGAGATCAGCGTACACGCAGAAGTCGAGCCGGCGGAGCGCCGAGGCGCCACACTCCGGATCGGCGCGCGACGAGAGCAGGTTTGCACCCAGCCCCACGAGACCGCGGACCGCGTACGGCCGGCCATCGAGAATCGCGGTATAGAGGTCGTCGGCTGTCACCCATCCCCGTCGGGCCGGACCAAGGGGCCGATTCTGGAGACCCAACGCCTTGACCCGCTGCGACGACGGCATGAGGTCAGCGCCAGAGACATCCCGCGTGGCAACCTTGTCGAATTGAACGTTGCCTCCCCGGGCGTCGAAGTCTCCCGTCAGCGCGTACAGGAGCGCCACGGCCCGATTCGTCTGGGTCGCGTTGGCGTGTTGCTCCAGGCCGGTCCAGCAGTAATAGGAGACTGGACGCGACTCGAACAGCAGGCGAGCCGCCCGGCGGACCTGATCCTTCGGCACGCCGGTGAGACGCTCCACCACGTCCGGCGCGAACTGGCGGCACCGCGACCGGTATCCGTCGAAGGCGGGGCGACAGGCCACGCGGCCCGCAAGTGTCTCGACGCTGCAAGTGCCGGACAGGGAGAGATGACTGACGTCCCCGTGGTAGCTGCGACTGGTCGGATCGTAGATGGTTGGCGACGCGGCCGCTCCGTCCCAGGCCACATAGCAGTCGTCACGCCCGCCGCCTGACAGGTCGCGCTCCGTGAGCAATCGGCCCGTATCCTCGCGGACGAGCAGTGGACCATTGGTCCACTCCCGCACGAATGTCCGGTCGAACCAGCCCTCCTCGATCATCACCCCTGCGATGCCAAGGGCGAGAGCGCCGTCGGTACCCGGTCGCACCCGCAGCCACAGATCGGCCCTCGAGGCGAAGCCGTCCCCTCGAGGGTCGACCACGATCAGGCGAGCGCCCCTCCGCTGCGCCTCGATGACGGCGATCGCCTGACTGAGCCAGGA
>JANMPX010000281.1:0-3086 GCA_031370085.1 Chloroflexota bacterium
CGCCGGAGACGGCCGTCGCTCGGCTCCGGGAAGTGCTGGGCGCGGAGCCCGAAGCCGACCGGGTGGCAGGCATCGTCGGCGGCCTGCTGGGCATCGAGGAGAGCTCCCCGGCGCCGGAGGAGATCTTCTGGGCGATCCGAAAGACGTTCGAGGCGCTGGCGCGCAGCCGCCCGCTGATTCTCGTCTTCGACGACATTCACTGGGGCGAGCCAACCTTCCTGGACCTGATCGAGCACATCGCCGACTGGACGCGGGACGCGCCGATCCTGCTCATCGCCATGGCACGCGCCGAGCTGCTGGAGAAGCGCCCGACGTGGGGCGGCGGGAAACGGTGGGTGACCACGATGTCGCTCGAGCCGCTCTCCGAGGTCGAGAGCGAGGAGCTGGTCACGAGCCTGCTCGGCCGCGCTGAGCTGCCGACCGACCTACGGGCGCAGATCAGCCACGCGGCGGAGGGGAACCCGCTCTTCGTCGAGGAGCTCCTCGGCAAGCTGATCGACGACGGGTTCCTGGTGTACGTCGATGACGGTTGGTCCGCCCTTGGCGACATGCGCCAGCTCGCGCTGCCACCCACGATCCAGGCGCTGCTGGCGGCGCGCCTGGACGGATTGGGGAGCGAGGAGCGCTCCGTGATCGAACGCGCCGCGGTCGAGGGCAAGACCTTCCACCGCGGCGCAGTGACGGAGATGAGCCCCGAGCAGATTCGGCCGCAGGTCAGGGACCGATTGGCCACGCTCATGCGCATGGAGCTGGTTCGGCCCGATCAGGCCTCGTTCGCGGGGGAGGAGGCGTATCGGTTCCGGCATCTGCTCATTCGGGATGCCGCGTACCAGGCGCTCGCCAAGCAGACGCGCTCGGAGCTGCACGAGCGGTTCGCGGCCTGGCTGGAGCGCGTCGCCGCCGACCGGCTGGCCGAGTACGAGGAGATCATCGCCTATCACCTGGAACAGGCCTATCGATACCGAGCCGAGCTCGGTCCGCCGGACGCCCAGGCGCGGACGCTCGCGGAACGGGCAGGAGCCCTCCTCGCGGACGCCGGGGAGCGGGCCGACACCCGTGGTGACGTTGCGGCCACGGTTGACCTCCTGGGGCGCGCCGTGGAGCTCTTGCCCAAGGCGCCACGGCGGCGTCGGCTCCTGTCCAGGCTCGGCAACCGGGTGTACGACGCCGGTGATGCGCCGGGCGCCGAGCGGATTCTGACCGATGCGATCGCGGAGGCGGATAGCGCCGGGGACGAAGGCGCGAGCGCCATGGCGGCTCTCATCTTGGTTGCGGTTCACTCGTCGACCCGTTCAACCGAACAATCTGAAGCGCTGCACGAAGCTGAACGACTGGCCACGATCCTGGACCACGCGGGGGACGAAGCCGGGGCGCGGCTGGCTGAGGCGTGGGCCGCGTTCCTCCTGTTCGCCATGGGACGGGCAGGCGAGGCGGCCCGACGGGCAGGAGCCCTGGTGGAGATGGGCGAGGGGATCGAGAAGTGGCGACTCGAGGCCGAGATGTCGCGGGGCGTATCGCTGGTGTGGGGCCCAGCGCCCATCGAGGAAGCTATTTCAACAATCCAGGGTCAGGTTAGCCGTGCCCAGGGAGGGCCGCCGCCTCCGGGCTCATACCTCGGCATTGCACGCCTGCGAGCCCTCCAGGGGCGGCTCGCCGAAGCCCGCGAGCTGAATGCGCGAGCCCGCGCTGCATTCGAGGACCTGGGGGACCGACATAGGTTGGCGTCGATAGGTGGCGCAGAGGGCGAGATCGAACACCAAGCCGGCGATCCTGCCGAGGCTGCTCGCATGATCAGGGAGTCGTATGACGCCATGATCGCGACCGGCGATCGGTCGTATGCCTCAACCGTCGCGGTCGCCCTAGGGATGGCGCTCCTCGATCTTCACGAGGACGATGAGGCATGGCGGTTTGGGACGATCGCACGAGAGACGTCCTCGAGCGATGACGTGATGTCGCAGGCCGGCGGCCGGGCCGTGCAGGCGCGGCTCCTCTCCCGGCGCGGCGAACATGATGCGGCTGAGAGCTTGGCCCGTGAGGCGGTTGCGATCATGGGCCAGACCGACTACCTGGACCAGCACGCTGAAATGCTCGTCCACCAGGCATTGGTGCTCCGCGAGTCCGGGAAGGCCGAGGAGGCCGTGGCCGCGGCGAGCGAGGCGGTCGCGCTGTACGAGCGGAAGGGGGCCACCTTCTTCGTGGAGCGGACCCAGCGCCTGATCGACGACTGGAGCAGCGCCAAGTAGTGGATCAGGCGCCCGGCACGAGGACGATTCGTCCCGCCACGCGGCTCTCGGCCAGCCGGTCGTGGGCGGCGGCAGCTTCGCGCAATGGCATCCGATCCACGGTCCAGCGCATCCGGCCGCGCTTGGCGAGGCGCACCACCTCGTGCAGGTCGGCCAGCGAGCCCCACGCCGTGGTGGTGATGCTCGCCTCGACCGGGACCCGGTCAAAGCTGAACTCCAGGCGCCCGCCGGCCTCACCGACGAGGCTCACCAGGCCACCGGGCGCCACGTTGCGGACCGCGTAGTCGAGGGTCGAATCGTTGCCGACGAAGTCGAAGACGACATCGGCCGGGCCCCCGAGGCCCATCTCCACGAGAGCCTCGTCGCCGTTGAGCAGCCCGAGGTCAGCGCCCAGCTCCTCGGCCAGTGCCAGCTTGTGGGGGCTCAGCTCGCGAACCGCGATCGTCAGGTCTGGCATGCGGCGCAGATACTGGAGCGCGAACTGGCCGAGCCCTCCCAGGCCGATCAGCAGCACCCGGGCGCCCGGCTGGAGCCACGCGGCCGCACGCTGGACTGCCCGCCAGGGGGTGACGCCGGCGTCGGCCAGGGGCGCGGCTTCGACCGGGTCGAGCGCGCCGAGGCCGACCAGGTGCCGTGCGCGCGGCACCAGCAGGTACTCCGCGTAGCCACCGTCGCGCTGGAAGCCCGGCGACGCGGATCGGTCGCAGCGCTGCTCCTCGCCCGCGGCGCACTGACCGCACGCGCCGCAGCCCCAGCCGCCGAAGACGACCACCGGGTCGCCCTCGTGGAGTCGCGCGTGGCGAAGCTCGGCGGCCGCCCCGGGGCCGATGGCGTCGATCCAGC
>JANMPX010000285.1:0-2468 GCA_031370085.1 Chloroflexota bacterium
TGGAGCTGCACCAGCTCGGCGAGCACCACTTTCTCGGGGAAGTACCAATCCAGGTAGGTGGCGTTGAGGGTCGCCACCACGTCGCCCAGGTGGAGCGTGGTGTTGCGGCGCAGGCGCGAGAGGAAATGCACCAGGCGCAGGCCCCCGAACGGGTCTCCCGTGCGGGCAATTTGCGGTGGGGCCAGCTCGGGATCGGGCATGCCCTCGGGCGCGGGACCGAGCAATGGCGGTTCGGTGGTCACGGAGCCAAGTATCGCCGATCCGCTCGCCAGCTCCCTCGGGGGGCGCCGCTGACCGAACGTGTCTGTCGCTAGCCGACCCTCAGGCCAAGGGGTGACGCGGGATTCGGCTCGAGCAGCCAGACCTCGCCGGAGTCCGCTCCCTCGCCCATCGCGCCGAGGACGAGCACCTCGCTGTTGAAGCCGGCGATCCGGCGCGGCGGGAAGTTGAGCACTGCGACGACCTGCCGCCCGACGAGCACAGCTGGATCCGGGTAGGTGATCGTCAATTGAGCCGAGCTGTCGTGCTCGCCGAGCTCGGGGCCGAAGTCGATGCGGAGCTGGTAGGAGGGCCTGCGAGCCTCCGGAAAGGGGCGCGCCTCGACGATTCGGCCGATCCGCATCTCCACCCTGGCAAAGTCGTCGAACTCGATCATGGCCGCACCGTAGCACGGTGATCACTGGCAACAGGCCCCCGTAGTACTGTCGGGCGGTTCCGGACCCCGCCGCTCGGCGGGTAGCATCGGGCCGTGACCTTCTGGAACGCAGGCCGTGGCACGGGTGCAACTACGAACTCCGGCAGTGCGGCTCTATCCCTCTCCCGGGAACTGGCGCCGATCGAGCTGTACACCGCCGGATCGCGCGTGGTGGCCTGGATCGAGACGAACGGGCGCCGCGTCACGGATCTGCTCAACGGGGAAGATGAGCTCCGGCTGTGGCAGCCAACCACCCCGCGCGAGGGGATCGTCACGCCGTCGAGCGAGCTCGCCGCAGACGAGGGCGAATGGCAGTCGATCCGCGCGGACCAGATCGTGCTGGCCATGCCACCCGAGTGGCGCACCAATCGGCAGCTGCGCATCCACCGCAAGCTGCGAAGGGTGGCGGTCGAGGTCGGCCAATTCAGCATCACCGGCAATGCGCACATACCGTTCGGCACCGAGCCCGGGCTCTGGATGGTGGACCGCTCGACGCGCTTCCTGCCCCTCACTGACGCCCATATCCTGCACCACGGCGAGCCGGCGTTTGAGCACGTCGTCAGCGTGGTGATCATCAACACCGAGCAGGTGACCGGCCTGGTTCCGCTCTTCACCCTGGCCTAGGTCCCAACTCGCGGCCGCAGCGCCGCCGGACGGCGATAATCGCCCCACGATGGCCGCGCTGCGCTCCTCCCTTGACCCTGGGTCCGCGGCGTTCACTGCGAACGCGACCGCCATGCGCGTGCTGGTCGAGCACCTTCGCGCTCGGACCGCCGCCGTCGCCAGCCGAGGCGCGGGGGGCGACGAGCGCTCGATCGCCCGACATCGCGAGCGTGGCAAGCTTCCGGTGCGCGAACGCATCGAGCGGCTGATCGACCCCGGCAGCGCCTTCCTCGAGCTCTCCGGGCTGGCCGCCGATGGCCTGTATGACGGTGAGGCACCGGGGGCTGGGATCGTGACCGGTATCGGCCTGATCGAGGGAGTCGAGTGCGTGGTCGTCGCAAACGACGCCACCGTGAAAGGCGGCACCTACTTCCCGGTGACCGTCAAGAAGCACCTGCGCGCCCAGGAGATCGCCCTGGAGAACCGGTTGCCGTGCGTCTACCTGGTCGACAGCGGCGGAGCCTATCTGCCGCTGCAGGACGAGGTCTTCCCCGATCGCGAGCACTTCGGCCGAATCTTCTACAACCAGGCTCAGCTCTCCTCGCGCGCCATTCCGCAGATCGCGCTGGTGATGGGCTCCTCGACCGCCGGCGGGGCATACGTGCCGGCCATGTCGGACGAGACGGTGATCGTCAAGGGGACCGGCACCATCTTCCTGGGCGGCCCGCCGCTGGTGAAAGCCGCCACCGGCGAGGAGGTCAGCGCCGAGGAGCTGGGCGGAGCCGAGGTGCATACCGTGACCAGCGGGGTGGCCGACCACTACGCCCTCGACGACGAGCACGCGCTGGCGATCGGTCGCGAGATCGTGCGCTCGCTGGCGTGGCGCAAGCCCGCGCCGCCGTGGGAGCGGAGCGAGCCGGCGGCGCCATCGGTCAATCCGGAGGAGCTGTACGGGGTCATCCCCGCCGACCCGAGGTTCAGCTACGACGTGCGCGAGGTGATCGCGCGGCTCGTGGACGGGAGCGAGTTCCACGAGTTCAAGGAACGCTACGGCGAGACGCTCGTGACCGGCTTCGCGCGGATCGAGGGCTACCCGATTGGCATCCTGGCCAACAACGGCATCCTGTTCAGCGAGTCGTCGCTGAAGGGGACCCACTTCGTGGAGCTCGCC
>JANMPX010000290.1:0-3271 GCA_031370085.1 Chloroflexota bacterium
CCGTGCTCGATGCCGAAGCTGTCCCAGATCACCTTGGCGGGCAGCGCCAACCCGTGGGTGGTGCACGACGCGTTGCTGACGATGTGATGGCGCTCCGGGTCGTAGGTCCCCTCGTTCACGCCAAGCACCAGCGTCGCGTCCTCGTTCTTGGCCGGTGCGCTGATGATCACCTTGCGGGCACCGGCGTCGATGTGGGCGTGGGCCCTGGTGGCATCGGTGAAGATGCCGGTCGACTCGATGACGATTTCGACCCCAAGGTCCTTCCAGGGAAGGGCGGCCGGATCCTTCTCGCTGAAGGCCTTGATCACGTGCCCGTCGACGGTGATCTGCCCCTCGCCGGATCCCACCTCCCCGTGGTAGCGGCCGTAGGTCGAGTCGTACTTGAACAGGTGGGCGTTGGTGGCGGTGGGTGCCAGGTCGTTGATGGCCACCACCTCGAGCTTGTCGGGGTGGCGCTCCAGGATCGCCTTGAGGGTCTGGCGGCCGATGCGGCCGAAGCCATTGATGCCGATGCGCGTCACGAGATCTCCTTCCGGTAGGCCGGATCGTTCAATCGTTCATTGACGATCGCCAGCAGGCCGATCAGCGATACGTCGTGGGCATGCTCCGCCACCTCGACCCGCACCCGCTTGGCGGGGGTCGGGAAGGCGCGCCGGTCGATCCCGGCGCGCACCGCGCTGCGCAGCTCGGATCGATGCAGGGCAATACTGCCACCGAGCACGATCACCTCGGGGTTGAGGACGTTGACCAGGCCGGCGCACATCGCCCCGATCGCGTCCCACGCATGATCCAGTACCGCCTGGCAGGCGGGATCGCCTTCGTCGGCGGCACGAGCCACCAGCTCGGCATCGACCTCTTCGGGGTTGCGCACCAGCCGGGCGAGGCCCGGAGCGGCGCCACTCTCGAGCAGGGCGCGCCCCTCGCGCGCGATCGCGGCTCCGGAGCCGATCGCCTCGACGTGGCCGGGCATCCCGTCGCCACACAGTGGTCCGTCGAGCTCGACGGTCAGGTGACCGATCTCGCCGGCGGTGCCGTCCACGCCGATCAGCGGCTGCCCATCCACGATCAGTCCGCCGCCGATCCCGGTCGAGACGGTGACGTAGATCGCGCTATCCGCGCCGCGGGCGATCCCGTGGCGCCACTCGGCCATCATCGCCACGTTGGTATCGCGCTCCAGGAAGGTGGGGAGGCCCAGCGCTTGCTCGACGCGCGCGGCCAGCGGGATGTCATGCCAGCCGGCGAGATTGGGCGGTGCCACCACCACGCCGCGCCACGGATCGAGCGGACCGGGGGATGAGATGCCGATCCCGACCGGCGCGGGCAGCTGCTGCTCGACAGCCTCTTCCAGAACGCCCTGCCCGAGGGTGCAGATTCGGTCGATCACCGCCTCGACGCCCTCCTCGTCATCGGTGGCAACCGCACGACGACACGCCAAGCTGAGGTCGGGCATGACGTGTGCGGCGCGGATCTGGGTGCCGCCGAGGTCGATCGCCAGGATCGGCTGGCCGGCTACCTCATCCACAGGCCCGTATTGTAGCCGCCGGGTACGGCAACGGCCGCTCGGTGGCGGCCATCGGAGGGTTCCGACGACGCGCGACCGAGCGGCCGCAACGCTGAGTGTTCGAACGGCAGATAGGCTTCGCTCAGCCGCCGATCTTGAACATCTTGGTGCCACAGACCGGGCAGATGCCCTCGGTCGCCGGCTTGCCGTTCTTCATGGTGATCTTCTTCTCGGACTTCATGTCCCGCTTTGCCTTGCACTTGACGCAATACGCATTGGTCGCCATGGATCGATAGCCTCCTTGTTTCCGGCTTGCGCGCCGGTCTGCGGTTACTGCTCCCCGCTCCGCTCGCCGATCAGCGATGACCATTGTGCATGAGCGTCGCCACGCTCTCCCTGGTCGATCGCCCAGAGCAGGTGGATGCCGGCCAGTCCGGCATCGATACAGCGGTCCTCTGCGGCCTCCTTCGCCGCGCCCTCCAGGAACAAGCCAGTGACGCGTTGTGCGTAGGTTGCGCAGACCGTTCCTGCACGCAACCCCGCGAGGCCCGCCAGCACAAAGAGCGCCGACGATTCCATCTCGAGGTTGGCGACGCCCTGGCGCCGCAACTCCTCCGCGAGGTCAGGATAGCGAACTGGGAGCGTGCGCATCGCCCTTCCCTGCGGAGCGTAAAAGCCACTCGCGGTGGCCGTCAGCCCAACGTGGTAGCGCACCCCCTGTTCGCGACAGACCGATTCCAGGGCCCAGACCACGTCCCGGTGGGCGATTGCGGGGTACCCGGGGTGCACGTAGAAGTCGGTGGTGTTCTCCAATCGCACCGCCCCGATCGAGATGACGAGGTCGCCGCTCTCGATCTCCGGCTGGAGGGCACCACTCGAGCCGATCCGGATGAAGGTCGCCCGATCGGTGATCTCCAGCACCTCGGCGAGCACGATCTCCACGTTGTCGGTGCCGATCCCGGTCGACATGCAGGAGATCGGCATGCCGCGATAGGTGCCCGTCGCGGTGGTGAACTCCCGGTTGCTGCGTTCGAGCTCGACCGAGTCCCACAGGGATGCCACCTTGGCCACGCGGCCGGGATCGCCCACCAGCAGGATGTACTCCGCCAGCTCGCCCCGCTCCAGCGCGATGTGGTACTGGCGGCTCCCGGTGCGCGGGGCGTCGGCGTGAGACAGATCGGTCAAGGCGGCAGCGGCTCCGATGGCGATTTGAGCGTGGACCGTCAGGTCGGCGGGAGTATACGCCGCTCCTCTCGCGCGTCGGCCGCATCGATCGGCACCAGGGAGAGGGACGGGAACGGCTCGTCGCCCACGGCCGGAGCGGATCCCTGGTGCTGCTCGCCTTCGTCAGCCTGGTCGGTGTCTGTACAGCGACGACCGCGCAGCCCGAGCGCGCCAGCCAGCAGCGCCATGCCGAGGCTGACACCCAACAGTGCGGCCGCCTGGGGCCGATGCTCATCTGCTCCATCGGGAGCGCCTGGATCGGTGATCGCTGCTACGCGCGGCGATGCCGTGGGCAGGGCCAGCGCGACGAGTGGAACGCTGCCGGGGCTCAGCGGGAGGCCCGGTACGAAGCTGCTCGCCGCGCCCGACAGCTGAGCGTTGCTCGCGGCGTGCGTGGACGGCTTCGACGATGTGGCCGCCGTGGCCGCCGTGGCCGCCGTGGCCGCGGCCAGCAGCGTCAGGTCGGGGCCGCGGCGCGGCCAGATCCGGTACCCCTTGTCCGCTTCGCGACCGGTCGTCTCCTGCCCAAGCACGCCGCGCAGCTCG
>JANMPX010000303.1:0-1960 GCA_031370085.1 Chloroflexota bacterium
GTGGCTCCGGGGGCACGGTGAAGAGTGTCCATCCCCCCGGGAGACGGAGCAATACGCACTTCCAGCCCTGTCTCAGCCTGGATCCACCGCGGAGGTCTCCGTTCCGGCCTGATGGGGGTGTGTGGGGCGCTGGCGGGCTGCGGTCTGCGGTTTCGGATGTGTTCGGGCTGCTGACGGTCGTGAGCGTCTCCGCGGAGGGGTCGCCGGGGGCGTTGTCGGGCAGCGGTGATCGCGCCGGGTCGGGCGGGCGGCGTCTGCTGGATGAGGGAGTGGTGCCGCGGCTCAGGCGGTGTCCGGGAGCGCCCGGATCGGGGCGAGCGCCTCGATGAAGTCTTGCTGCCAGGGCCAGCGGGCTGGGAGGTGCAGCGTCCAGCGGCCGGCGTGGCTGGTGAGGCGGCCGGGAAGTGCGAGCAGTCGGCGGCGCAGGGTGCGTGCGGCGCGGACTGTGGCGGCTGGCTGTCCGAGCACGGTCGTCCAGCGGAGCAGGTTGTGCGCGAGCGCGGCGATCACCGTCCAGGCGGCGTTGGCGCCGTAGTGGCCGGAGGGGTAGTGGGCGAGCGCCTGGTCTTTGAGGTCGCGGATCACCAGCTCGACGACGGCGTGCTGGCGGTGCTCGGCCTCGACCAGCGCGATCGGCTCGCTGCGGTTGCTCAGAAACGGGAAGTGCTGCCAGCTGGGGAACAGCTCGGCCTGGACGCCCAGGGTGCGGACGCGGCGGACGATCAGTCGGCGACCGTCGAGGACGGTCTCGGCGATCTGCGCCTCGCCGCTTTCTGGGTACTCCTCGATCGTCGTCCAGGCGTCGTCGGCGATCCGTTCGACGAGCTCGCGCACGGGCTGGGTCATGCGCACACCGATCGAGTAGAGCCAGCCGGCCTGCTCGAGCCGCGCGAATACCTTGCCGTTCCAGAAGCCCGAGTCGGCCCTGAAGAGCTTGCTGCCCGATGCGCCGGCGCGGGTGACGCGGGCGATCAGCTCGTCGGTGAAGCGGAGGATCCCGCGCTGGGTGTTGGCCGAGCCCTTGCGAAGCCGTAGGTGCAGCACCTCGCCGGTCTCCGCGCGCGAGGCGAGGATCGGGTGGTAGCCCAGCTTGCG
This sequence comes from Chloroflexota bacterium, assembly GCA_031370085.1. Lineage (GTDB taxonomy): Bacteria > Chloroflexota > Limnocylindria > QHBO01 > QHBO01 > CF-167. The sequence continues at coordinate 1,096 of JANMPX010000303.1, forward strand.
CGTGTAGCCGAACGCCGCACCTTGCTTGCGGTAGCCGTGCACCTCGCCGACGAAGCTGTCGACATCGACGACCAGCCGCCCGCCGCCGGGCCCGGCACCGGCCTGCCAGGCACGCGTCAAAGCCTCGGCGAGCACCCGGTCGAGCTGACGGACGCGCCCGAAGGTGAAGGCGCGCAGGAAGGTGCCGAGCGTCGAGGGTGCCGCCATCCAGCCGCCCAGCAGCCGGCCGATCCGGCCCGAGCGCAGCAGGTCGCAGTCAGCGATCGAGTCGGCCCCGAGCGCGACCGCGTAGATCAACGTCATCACCTTGCGGCCCGCGCTCGCCGCGCCCGGCCGCTCCGGCCGCAGGCGCACGAACCGCTCCACCAGCGCCTCGATCCCCAGCCGACCCGCCAGCGTCGCGGCCAACGCAATCCCCGCGTCCGAAACGACCCGCTCATCGTCGAAACGGACCTGCAGCTCCTCCAGTCCGACCGGCCTGTCATCGTGCACCATCAAGGTGACCTCCTGACGCCCGGCCCAGGCTGCACGCACAGCCTGGAAAAGCCCAGCTCAGGAGGTCATTCTTCCTCCAGCACCGGACGGCACCCACTCAACCCCGCGGTGGATCCAGGCTCAGGCGTGCTGCTGCTGCGTGGCCCCGGGCGACGCGCATACCGCGGCCTCGACCCCGTCCTTACCGATCCCGTGATGTGCTCCAACCAGTGGGGCCACATCGTGCGGCAACCGCAGAAACCGCGACCCTGACTACGGACTTCTACGGATCTGCCGCGGCCACTCTGCAGTTATGCTCGACGAGCGTGTAGACCTAGCGCGAGAAGCCGCCGAGGCTCCGAGAACGTCCTTTTCGACTTACCACTCCAGG
>JANMPX010000310.1:0-2226 GCA_031370085.1 Chloroflexota bacterium
CCAGCAGCGCTGACGGCGGGTCGCCGATCCCGAACGAGGCCTGCCCGATAGTCACCACGGCGCCGGTGCCATCCGGGGTCAGGATCACGTCAACGACCCGCTCCTCGTCGGCCGGGGCCAGCCCGAGCCCCGAGGTCGAGCTCAGCAGTCCGGAGCTGATCCGACCGACGTAGATATCGCGCTGGCTCGGATACGTGCCGTCGGGGCTTTGCGGGGCACCCGTCCAGGCCCCGTTCCAGAAGGCCACCAGGTCGCTGTCCGCGCCCCACACGAAGCTCCCGGATGCAAATGCCTCGCCCCCGACCGGGACCAAGTCCGAGAAGAGCGGCTCGCCAAGCCACGGCGAGACGGGGCCCGCCGATCGGAAGTCGCCGGAAAGCTGCGCCATACCGCCCTGGGAGAATTGCCACGAAGTGCCGTCGGAGACCATGGTTCCGCGCCAGAAGAGGGCCCGGTTGCCGTCCGGCGAGAAGAGCGGCAGGAAGACCCCGGGCTGCTGGTCGAAGGTCTGCTCATCTCGAGTGGCGTCGGGCGTGATCCCGAGAAGAGCGCTCTGGGGCGTGCCCATGGCGAAACTGACCCACAGCCGCGGCTCGCCGCCACTCGTATCAGGTGCGAAGTCCGCTGCGAACGCATTGCCCGCTGTGGTGAACCGCGCGGGTGAGTCACTCCGCGCATCGAAGAGCCAGACATCGGTACCGCCGGTTGACACCTGGCAGCCGGCGGACGGGCCGAGGTCGATCCCCACCAGGGTGTAGGCCAGGTATCGCCCGTCGGGCGACCAGGCGAGTCGGTCGGTGAATGGGGCCGCCATCGAACAGCCGAGCGCAACCACCTTGCCATCGGCCAGGTGCAGTGCCGAGACCTCGTTGGCCCCGGTCTCCCCCTTCTGCGTGATGTAGGCCAGCCAGCTGCCGTCGGGCGACAGTGCCGCGGCGATCGGCGGCCCGGACGCCGTGCCCGCGCTCACGGATGCGCCATTCGCGTCGTTCACCAGGGTCAACCGCAATGCCTCGAACGAGGCGCCGTTCAGGGACAGATAGCCGAGCTGGCCCGGACCGAGGGCCAGCACCGGCGCAGGGGTTGGTGCGCCCGATGGGCTGGCTGCCTCGCTTCCGCTGGATGATGGGGCGACCGATGCCGATGGGTTCGGCGAGCCGGTCTGCCCGATCGGTCCGAAATGGAGGTTGCCGAGGATCACCACGGCCAGGATCCCGGCCGTCACGGTGGCCAGCGGGGCCCCGATTGCCACCAGCGAACCCCGACGCTGCCACCAGCGCGCAGTCGATAGGCTGCGCGATTCGACCCCTGCCATGACCCGCGCCCCGAGCTGGCGGGGTAGGGCCACCGTCCGCAGCCCGGACACCAGGCGCCGCTCCTCGCTGAACGCGGCAAGCGTCTCGCGACAGGACGCGCAGCCGGCCAGATGCTCCTTGAGCTCCCCGCGCTCGAGCTCGGTGAGGTCGCCGCTCAGCGAGGCGCTGATCAGCTCATCGACGTGGTCATCGGGTCGTCGTGTCATCGCGTCAGTCCTTCCGCCGCCAGGTGACGGCGCATCTCGCCGCGGACACGGCACAGCAGCACGCGCACCGCGCCGGGGCTCATGCCCATCACGTCACCGATCTGCTGCGCATTCATCTGCTCCAGGTCCGAGAGGAGGAGACACTGCCGATGGTTCGGCCGCAGGCGCAGCAGCGCCCGGTCGATCCGCTCGTCGAGGACGCCGCCCATCGCCTGCGCCTCGGGTCCGGGTCCCGGATCGGCAGGTTGGAACGGCTGGCCCTCCTCGTCGGGGAGTCGCGTGAGGTGTCGCCGCCGGCGCATGTCGTCGATCGCCGTGTTGGTCGCAATCCGATAGATCCAGGCTCTGGTCGAGGTGGCGCTGGTCAACGTGTCGAGCTTGCGAAAGGCCTTGATGAAGGTGTCCTGCGCAATGTCGGCGGCCCGGTCGACGTCTCCGACCATGTGGAGCGCGTAGTTGAAGATCGGAGTGGAGAAATCGGCAAAGATGCGGTCAAACTCGGCCCGCCGCGCCGCGGTTCGTTCGTGCGTCAGGCTCATCGGCGATGCGAGCTCCATCGCAGCAATGGACGCCGCGCCGAAGCCATCCGTTACGGGCCCTCGCGTTGGAGGTGCTGTCGCAGCACCTCGGCCGCGAACTCGGGGGCGGCCGGGTTGACCGCCAGCGCGGTCGCTCGCTCGAGGCCGGCGATCACGCGGAGACGC
>JANMPX010000002.1:0-5774 GCA_031370085.1 Chloroflexota bacterium
CGCGAGCGCGGTGTCAAAGCAGGTGAGCGCCTGATGTGGCTTGAGGTCAATGCGAGAAGTAGTAGGCCATCAGCTGCCGGACCAGCGGGGCCGAGTCTGAGCCACCGGTGGCCAGCGGAACGCGCACCAGGATGCAGGCGACGGCGATCTGCGGATCGACCAGCGGGGCGAAGGCGGGGAAGAGGGCATCAGGTTGTGGCGTGCCCGTCTCGGCCGTCCCGCTCTTGCCGGCGACCGGGATCCCGAACCCCCGAAACGCGTAGTAGGCAGTGCCGATCGACTGGCTGGTGACCGCGTGGAGCGCCTGGTAGAGGTAGTCCCACTGGCCTGGCGTCAGCTCGATGTGACGGATGGCGCGGGTCGGGATCGACTCGACCACCTTGCCCTCGGGCAGCGTGGCGCGCGTGACGATGCGCGGGACCCACAGCGTGCCGCGGTTGGCGAAGGCGGCGTAGGCGTTCGCCAGCTGGAGCGGCGTGCCCAGGTAGTCGCCCTGGCCGATCGCCAGCTGGATCTGGTCGAAGGCGCCATACGGCCGAAAGGCTCCATCCCAGCGAGCGGTGCGCTCGAAATACGATGCGTCGGGCAGGATCCCCGACGACTCGACAAGGTGCTCGATGCCGGTGATCTGGCCGAAGCCGAACTCACCGACCAGGTCGGTGAGCGCGGTCCGGTTCGCCTCCCAGACGCGTATCGAGAGCGGCATGTAGGTCGTGTTGCAGCTGAACGCCATCGCCTGGACCAGCGACACCTGGCCGGCGAGATGGTGGTCCGCGTAGTTGTGGAAGGTGTAGCCGGAATAGGTCCAGGTGCCCTGGCAGGGCATGCGGGTGGCGGATGAGACGAGTCCCAGCCGCAGCGCCGCGAGGAGGGTGAACGGCTTGAATGACGAGCCTGCCGGATAGGCCGATCGGACGGCGTGATTGCGGAGCGCCTCGGCGGTCGGGGGGTCGAGCGGCTGCCCGGCGAGGGTATGGCCCAGGGTCATGGCATTGGGGTTGAAGAGCGGCGCCGAGGCGAGCGCCCACACGTCGCCACTCGCCGGGTCGAGGACCGCCGTGGCGGCCTCGTGGTAGCGCTTGATGAGACTCTCGGCGACGCGCTGCAGAGCCGGCCGGATCGTGATCGAAACATCCGCTCCGGGGACCATCGGCCGCTGGAGGACAGGCTGCGACTCGCCGCTGGCGGCTACCGCCGACAGGACAAACCCGGGCGATCCGCGGAGCAATGCCTCCGCGCCAAACTCCAGGCCACCGCGCCCGATCACGTCGCCCGCGCCATAGTCCGCATCGCCCAGAGTGGCCAGGTCCTCCTTGGTCACCGCTGAGACGTAGCCGATGGTCTGACCCGCGAGCCACTCCTGGGGATAGATACGCTTGCCGTCAGCTCGGGTCGCCGCAAAGACGGTCCCGTCGGCCGCCACGATGCGTCCCCGCGGGCCGACGGTGCGTACAAGCGCCAGGTGCCCATCCTCACCCAGCGCCGGGAAGAGGATCGAGGGCCGCCACCGTACCCGCCATCCCTCGGCGGAATGGGTCAGCAGCAGGCTTCGCTGGAAGGCGATCATGCCGAACCGATCGGTGTCGAACGAGAGCCGGATCGGTACCGTGATGGCGCGCACCGGTCCTTGGACCGTTCCCGCGGGCGGCAGGCTGGTCGGCAGCGCGGGCCCCGCGGCGCCATCGACCCGGCTGACGTGGGCCAAGTCGCTGAACCCCCGGAGCAGCTGATCGATCCCGGCGGAGGTGTAGCGGTCACGGTCGGCCGGTGCCACCAGTTCGACCATGCGATCCCAGTTGTGGGTTCGCCAGCTCACCACGAACTTGCGGGCAACGACCAGCGCTTCGTTGAGCGCCGGATCCTCCGGGGTCGGTGACCGCGTAGGTTGTGGGCTGACGGTCGGCGCCACGCTGCACGCGGAGAGGACAAGGGCGAGCAGCAGGCTCGAGGACCTCCTCATCGGGCCAGCATCACGCGGCGAAAGCCCTCCGCGGCCCGGTAGCCTGCTCGCTCACCGAGCTCCTCTGCGCCGCGGCGCAGCCAGCGTGCCGTCTCGCCGAAGTCGCGAAACTGGCTGGCGTGGTGCGACAGCGCCGCGATCTTGCGTTCCAGGGTCGAGCCGATGTCGACCAGCTGGTTCGCCTCGTTGGTGCTCCACAGAAAGAGCTCGGCGACCTTCCACGCCGCAAGCCCGGCCGCCAGGTGCTCGGGGAAGTTGAGCGGGTCGCGGGCGGTCGGAAAGACGGCGTCGACCACCACCGTGCCGACGGCCCGATGATCCGGATGGTTGACCCACTCGTTGTTGACGAAGAGCACGGTCGGGTCGTGGCTCATTACGATCTCCGGTTGAAAAGCCCGGATGGCGCGCGTGACGCGCTCGCGCAGGCGAAGGCTCGGCTCAACCTGGCCATCGGGCTCGTCGAGGAAGTCGATGCCAGACACCCCGATCTCGGCAGCCGCGGCTCGCTGCTCCCCTTCCCGCACAACGGCGATCTGGGCCGGGTCGGCGCCCGGGTCGTCGCTACCTTTGTCACCACGGGTCATCAGCAGGTAGCGCACCTCTGCGCCCTCGGCGACCCAGCGGGCCACGGTCCCCGCCGCTCCGAACTCGATGTCGTCGGGGTGTGCGGCGACGACCAGCACGCGCTCAGGGGTGGGCAGCTTATCGTTCGGCATGGGTCGACCGGTAGCGGTGGTCAAATGGGCGGCAATCCTACCAGCCGGCCAGCCGCACCAGCTTGTCGCGTCCCGGGTCGAGCGCTGTGGCCGCCCAATTGATGACGTCGTCGTCGTGGGTGAACAGGATCACCTGCCGGTCCGCACTCAGGGCGTGCAGGACGCCCAGCAGCTCCTTCTTGCGGAACCCGTCGGACTGCACGGTGACCTCGTCGAGGAGCAACGGGGCGGTCTCGTCGGTGGTGACCAGGTGTTCGGCCATGGCCACGCGCAGCAGGAGGTAGATCTGCTCACGCGTGCCCTCGGAGAGCAGCCGCGCGTCGCGCCACTGTCCGCTGCGTGCCTCCTTGACCTCGACCGAAAGGTCCCGCGGATTCACTCCGGCCTCGAGGTAGGCACCGCCGCTCACCGTTGGCAGCCATCGCTGAATGGAGGCTGCCAGCACCGGCGCCAGGTCGCGATGCACGCGGCGCTCAGCGGCCTCGAGCAGGGCCAGCGTCTGGTCAATGACCTCCGCCAGCTCTCTGACCCGTTCGAGCTCGCGTCGCGCCGCATCGACCCGCTCCTCGGCCTCGGGCACGTCCGGCAGCTCGCTCTTCAGGACGCGCAGCTCACCGGTGAGTGCGTCGACCTCGTGACGGGCCTGCACGACTGATCGACCGACCGCCTCGACAGCCGCCTCGAGGTCGGCCACCGACGGGGAGGTCGCTGACGGACTGGAGCCGGACAGGCGGTCGGCGGCCCCGGCACGCTGGGCGGCCTCCGACTGGAGGTCGGCGAGCGTCCCCTGGCCGAGCAGGCCCTGGAGCTCCTGCCACTCCGTGATCGCCTGCTCGCGAGCGCGAGCCGCGGCGGCGTGTTCGCCCTGCCAGGCCACGAGGCGATCGGCAAGAACCTCCGTTGGCACGCCATTTTCGGCGGCGCTGACCTGTGCGGCCACTTCCCGCACGCCCGCCTCCGTTTCCATGGCTATACGGCCGGCCCGTGCGGCCGACTCCTCAAGCGCCAGCCTGGCTACCTGGGCCTGCTGGAGCGCGGCGCGTCCGGCGGCCGCCTGGGTCTGCTCTTCCCGCTCGAGGCAGGCCAGCTCGTAGGCGGTGCACGCGGCGCGCGCGTCCCCGTTCGCCGGCGCCTCCCGCTCCCTGAGCGCCGCGCGCAGCGCCTCGGCGGCCGCTGTGGCGGTGGCGACAAATTGATCACGTTGGGACCCCCACTCGGAGGCTCGTTGGGCCTCGAGAGCGCCGGATGCAGATGCGCTTGCGACACTCGCCCTGGCTGCCTCGCCTCGTCGCCACGTCCACATGGCCAGCCCCGCGGCCACCACCAGGAGCGCCGCTCCAGCCACCGGCTGCCCGAGCGCCAGCAAGACTGCACCCGCCAGCGCGGCAAGGCTGGCGGGAAGCGCCTGCACCAGGGCCGAGCGTGCGGGCATGACGACATTCGGCGCAACCTCGGTCGGCGGCGACGCCGTGTGCAGGCGGAGCGCCTCCTCGGCCAGGTCAAGCGACCGCAGCGCGGCCTGCACGTGGATGGCGGGCCTCCGATCGCCGACCGGCGGCTCGGGAAGCTGGGCCAGCTGCGCGCCGAGCTCAGCGCTGGATCGGCCTTCCAGCGCAACCGGAGCCTGGCGACGTTGCCACGCGGCCAGGACCGCGGCGACGCTGTCAGCCTGCTCATCTCGCGCCTCCAGGGCGGCCGGGCGCGTCGGGTGGCGCGCCGACAGCTCCGCGGCGCGATCCGCTCGCTGCCGTGCTTCATCGGCAAGATGCCGGGCAGCCGCCGCCTCCAGGGTGGCCGCCTGCCGCTGTGCTGCGGCCAGCTGCTGATCGGCCTCCTCCAGCTGGGCGCTGCGGTCGAGATAGGCTGCGTGGCGACGGCGCGCCTCGGCCAGGGCGACATCGGCCGCGTCGAGCTCGCGCATGGCGGCCCGCAGTGGCCCCTTGGCGACGACCGTATCGGCGCCCACGGCGTCCTTGCGGAAGCCCTTGAGGCGTTCGATTGCCTCGGCCGCGGTGGCGTCGGTGCCGCGCGTGGCAGCCGCGCGCTGCATCTGCTCCTGCAGGGCGGCCGCGTTGTCGGCAACCGCCACGATCTGCGCCTGGTTGACCGACACGGTGGTGGCGAAGGAGTCCCGGTCGAGTCCGAGCCAGCGAGAGGCATCCGGGGTGCCATCCATGATCTCGCTGGAGACATCCTCAGCCAGGACGATGTCGCGCGCGCGGCAGGCCACCTTGCCGGCCAGGTCCTGGCTGATATCGATCGTTCGGCCATCATCCAGGTGCAGGCGCGCCTCCACCTCCCAGCGATCCGGCTGGTCCCAGGGCCGGTGCCGCTCCTCGAGCGCGGTCGACTCCCGGGTCCGGCCCGGCCCGCGTCGAACGCCGGTGATGGCCAGGCGGGTGGCAGCGTGCCAGCTCGTCTTGCCTGCCTCGTTGGGCCCGCCGACCACGTTCATCCCGGCCGCCAGCTCCAGGGTCTTGTCCGCAAGGGGACCGAACGCCCGGGCGATCACCCGCTCGATCCACATCGGTCAGGCGACCTCCAGATCGCTGCGCCCGTCAAGCGCCCGAAGGCCGGTGAGCATCACCCGCCTACGACGCTCCTCGTCCTCGATCTCCTGCGCGTCGCGCGCGAACTGGCCGCGCACGGTGGGCTGGGCCGCGATCTGCTCGAGGTCATAGCCGATGCCGAGCCTCCCCGAGCGGAGCAGGAGCCCATCCAGGTGAGGGCCCAGCGTGCGCAGCTCACCGAGGTCGATCTGAACCTTCGGCCCGACCTCTCCAACCAGGGTGGCCCGTACCGAACCGGCCAGGGGCGCCAGGGCGCCCTCCACGCGGAGATGGACATCGTCCGAGTGCTCGCAGCCGTCGAGCGAGACGTCGATGTCACTCACTTCGCTGACCGCCACCGAGTGCCGCTCGCGGGTCACGCTGCCGTCGCTCGCCACGCTGTCGATGACCACGCCGAGCCCGGGAGACTCGCAGATCTCGAGCGGGTCGGGGTTGCCGGGTTAGGTGTTGCGCTCGGCGTCGCGCGCCACGTGGTAGTGGCCAAGGAACGCGTGGGCAAGGCCCGCCGCCTCGATCTCCGACGCCTCG
>JANMPX010000025.1:0-14995 GCA_031370085.1 Chloroflexota bacterium
ACGCGTGCGTGCAGGCGACGACCCCTTCATCGGTGTCCACGAGGAGCGTGGCGTCCTCGTTGGTATGGCCCGGCGTGAGGATCAGCCGGGTGTGCTTGCTGAGCTGGTAGCCATCGCCCGGGTGATCGAGCCACTGGTCGCCGCGGTAGCGCGCCCAGAAGTCGACCACCTCGGCGTTCAAAAAGAGGCCGATGTTGACCATATGGTCGGGATGGTGGTGGGTGATGACCACATGGGTGACCATCTCGGGCTCAACGCCGCGCTCGCGCAACGGCCGAAGGATCAGCTCGCGGTCGGCGACCATCCCGGGGTCCACCACCAGCACCGCATCACGGTCGAGCACCAGGCTGACGCTGCTGGCCACCCCGTCATCGCGGGCGTAGCCGGCGTGGAGGAGGTGGAAGCGCGCTGACACGAGGTGAGTCTACCGGTCGACTCTGCCCGGCCCCGCCAGCCTTCGTCATTCTGACGCTACCCCCGGCAGGCGGCGGCTCAGGGCCGTTACCTCTGCCCCTCGGGGGCCATCCGTCACTGCCGAAATGAGCCGGGCGGCCCTACAGCTGGCCGCCACATGACCGCACGCTCGCGGCGACCCAGCGACTACATGCTGGGACAAGGAGGTAGGTCTCATGCAGCTCACCGACCGCGAATTCTGGGCGGTCATCCACGGCCTCGTTCTCGGGACCCTGTTCCTGCTCGCCTTTGGAGGCGGGCTCGCGGGCCTGTGGAGCCTCTCGTCGCGCTACCTGACCGCGGAAGGTGTCGCGGAACGCACCCCCCGGCTCCTGATCGGCAGCTGGGTCATGGCGATTGTCGCCTGGCTCACCGTCATCACCGGCACGTGGATCGTGTACCCGTGGTACCGCGCCGTGCCCCCGGAGGGAACGACTGATCTGACGAAGTTTCCGAAGTCGCTGTTGATCAGCGATCCCGCCACCTCGGCGTGGCACACCTTCGGCATGGAATGGAAAGAGCACATTGCCTGGATGGCGCCGATGCTGGCGACCGCCGTGGCGTTCGTGGTCCTCTACTACGGGGTCCAGCTGGTCCGTCGCAAGGAGCTGCGCTGGCCGTTGATCATGCTCTTCACTCTCGCATTCGGCGCGGCCGGGATTGCGGGCCTGTTCGGGGCCTTCATCACCAAAGCCGCTCCGATCTCCTGAGGAGGAACCGATGTATACGACCGAACAGGACTCCGCTGCGGCCACCAAGCCGAACGGACCGGCGGCCGCCGCAATCGTGGCTGCGGGAATCGGCTCCTTCACGCTGGGGCTGATGGTGACGCTGGTTGAGGCATTCCCCGACAGTGTCAAGACGTTCCTGGACTTCAGCAAGAACTATGGGATCGGCAACGGTGTCGGCCCGCTCTCCGGCAAGGTGATCGTGGCCGTCGCCGCGTACCTCCTCAGTTGGGGCGTGCTGGCGTACCTGTGGCGCGGACGTGAGCTGAACTTCATGCGCGCGTTCGTGGTCGCCCTCGTTCTGCTGGGACTGGGCTTCGCGCTCACCTTCCCGCCAATCTTCACGGCCTTCGCCGCGAAGTAGGGCACCTCCCTCCCTCCGAACGGCCGGATGCTGCCTGCGTCCGGCCGTTGTACGTTCGATGCGGCGCGCCACCCTAGAATCGCGGTGTGACCCGCTCCAGCGACCTCCCTGCGTTGAGCTGGGGCGCCGATCGCTACCTCGAGGTCGAAGGCGAGCGGATCCATCTCACCGAACGCGGCGTGTCGGGCCCGTGCCTCCTGCTGGTGCATGGCTTTCCATCCAACTCGATCGCCTGGCGCCCGGTCATGGAGCGTCTCTCGGACCGCTTCAGGATGGTGGCGGCCGACATGGTCGGCTTCGGCTTGAGCACCCGCTATCCGGTCCGGGGACTCACCGGTGACCTGTATGCCGAGCGGCTGGCGCATCTCCTCGACGCGCTCGGCTGGGACCGCGCTCACGTGGCGGGGTTGTCGTGGGGCGGCGGCGTCGCACAGCGTCTGGCCGCAGCCTATCCGGGTCGGGTCGATCGCCTGGTGCTTGCCGCCTCCGTCGACCCCTCGCGCACCTTGTGGCTCGGCACCGCCGGACTGCGTCTGGCCATGCGGCTGCCGACCCTGGCGCGGCTGGTGGTTGCCCGCGCACTGCGAGATGGCGCAGCGGTCAGCGGGGTGCCGGCACGCGAGCTTGCGCACGCGTACGTCGATCCGCTGCTGCTGCCCGGCACCGGTGACTTCCTGACCCGCTTCATTGCCGAGCACCGCGCGTCAACAAGACTCGACCAGGGCCTGATCCAGGCTCCCACCCTGGTGCTCGGGCCAGAGGCCGATCGGATCGTCCCGCCCGCGGTCAGCATCGCGCTCGCGCAGCGCATTCGCGGCGCCCGCTACGAGCCGATCCCCGGCGTCGGGCATCAGCTTCATTTCGAGGCTCCGGATCGGCTGGCTGAGCTGATGACCGAGTTCCTCGAGCCAGAAGGCACCGAACCGACGGACAGCCGTGGTTGAAGCGACCAGGATGGGGATCGGCTGTGGAAAATCAGTCGATCGACCGCGAAAATGGGGGATAAGTGGGCTTGCCCAACCGATCGGGCGACGGCTATCCTGCGGTTGTCCCGAAGGGGCAGCGATACCGGATCACGAGATTGCATCAAGGGTTCCGGTACCGGCGTGGCGGTCTCGCACCGCGGCGACGGGCGCAGTTCCTTCGGGACACTTCGTTGTCCGCGGAAACAGGGGATCGAACCGATGAGCGACCAGTCCTGGTCGATCCAGTTCGACCCAAAGGTGCTGCTTCCCGGCCGCTCTGCGAACGTCATCGTGCAGTACAGCCCGCAGCGCGACCACGACGCGCGCTCCGCGACCGCGGTGCTGCGCTGCGTCGAGCACTACCGCTACGACCGCACCGAGACGACCGCCGGGGGCGGCGGCCGCATGACCTCGCACCGGGTCACGCACACGGGCCGGGAGGAGCTCGCCCGTGTGGAGGTCACGCTCAGCGGGCCGGCGCAGTACCGGCTCGGTCAGCCGATGACCTGGCATTTCACGGTCGAGGTGCCGGGCCTCGGACCCGCCAGCTTCGAGGGTGAGGCACTTCGCTGCGACTGGACGATCGAGGTGCGCCTGGACGTGCCGATGGGCTTCGATGTCTCGCTCGTGCACCCGGTGTCTGTTGCCCAACCTATGGCGCTGCTGCGGGCTGGTGTGCTGGACCTGGGACAGTACGGACTGTTCGAGGAGGCGCCGGCCAATCTCGATGCTCACCCCGCTCAGATCCGCGTCGAGCCGGTCCCGCTGAACCTGCAGGCCCCGTTCACCGGCGTCTTCACCATCGAGACCGGTCCAACGGTCAACGTGCAGGAGGTCCGGCTCGAGCTGCGCGTCGAGGTCCAGGTAACCGTCCCGGGCGGTCATCACGAGGTGATCGTGGCGGGGCAGGGCCGCCTCGACGCCGAGCCGGGGCCATTCGGCGGGGGTCTCACGGCGCACCCTTTCAGCGCGGACGCGCCCGGCGTCTGGCTCCCATCGGTCGATCTGCCGCACGGGCGGGCTCGCGGCTCCTTCCATGTCATCCTGGCGGTCGCCTGGTCGCCGGACACCCATTACGCCCGCGACATCGCCCTCGCCACCACCGGCGACCTCTAGCTCAACACCCGTTCAGGGCGCGCGGCGTCGACCGCCTCCACCGACGCAAGGACCCAGACCGGCTCGAAACCCTCGCCAGCCAGGGCCTTCAACGAGGCGCGCATGCGTCGATGCTGGTGCCGGATGGCGGCTTCCGGCAGTTGCCGGTCGCCTCGGAGCCGATTTCGCTCGAGGCACAGCTCCACCGGCAGATCAAGGACGATCGCCGCGGCGGGCCGCCCGTGGCGGCGCGCCGCGGCCACGAGGCGGGCACGTGCCCAGCCCTCGACATTGGTGGCATCGACCACGGTCAGGCGTCTGCGAGCCAGGCGCAGCCCGAGCGCAGTGTGAAGCAGCTCGAAGGCGGCATCGGTTGCCGTCTGGTCTCCTGCATCGTCCGCAACCGCGGCGCGCATCGCATCTGATGAGAGGATCTCGGTCGGTGCGAAATGTCGCGTGGCGAAGGTGCTCTTGCCCGCGCCGCTCGACCCGACCAGCACCACCATCGCATCGGATGGCAGGGTGAGCTTCACAGGCCATCGCTCCAGCGGGTCAGCGGGGTGAGCAGGTCGGGTCCCTCGCTGCGCACGTTGTTGACCGCCGGCGAGACCGCATACGCCGCCAGCTCATCCGCGGGATAGGGTCGCATCAGCCCGCGCAGCTCTGCCGCGGCGGTTCCCTCGGCCAGCCACGCATCCCAATCGGATCGGTCCAGCACGACCGGCATGCGGTTATGGATGCGCGCCACCAGCTCGTTGGGGTCGGTGGTGATGATCGAGCAGCTGTAGAGGCGCTCCGCCGTCTCGGGGTCATTCCAACTGGCCCACAGGCCGGCCAGCGCCAACGGCTCGCCATCCTCGCGACGAATGGCAAACGGCTCGGAGCGGATCACCTTGCCGGTGACCGCGTCGCGCTCGCGGCGCCACTCGTAGAAGGCGTCGGCCGGCACGATGCAGCGGTGCCGCCGGAACGAGGCGCGGAACGCGGGGGAGGTCTCGACCGTCTCCGCCCGCGCGTTGATCAGTCGCGCCCCGTCCTTTGCGGTCCTGGCGTAGAACGGGACGAGGCCCCAGCGGAATGCATCCACCACTCGCTCACCGTGGTGCTCGACCACGGCGGCCACCTGGTCGGTGGGCGCCACGTTGAATCGGTCACCGGGCAGGTCAATCGCCGGACGGGCGTGGAAGATGCGGGCCAGCTCGTCGGCCGAGCGTGGCTGAGCGAAGCGACCGCACATGCAGAGAGCGTCCGGCTCAGGCCTCGGAGGCGGCGCACTCCGGGCACATGGCAGCCGCCGGGATCGGTGGCTGGGGGGAGCCGGTGGCGCGGGGCAGCGTGCGGCCGCAGATGGTCTGCTCGGGGTCACGCTGCAGGTGGACCTTGGAGAACTGCCGGTCGGGCAGTCGCCAGGTGACGTAGCGGCGGTCGTTGGTCGTGGGGGTCGTGGGCATCTTGATCCTGGGCTTGGCGAACCGCGTGGGCCGCGGACGGGGAGCCGTAGTTTGACCGAGAACGGCCTCGGACACAAGCGGAGTCGCGCCGGCGGCCGGCGTGGCGCAGATGGCGACGGGGAGGAGCCGGGCGCGCCATGATTGGCGCATGAAGCGGATCGGCATCCTGACCGGTGGCGGCGACGTGCCGGGCCTCAACTCGATCATCAAGAGCGTCGTCTACCGCGCGGCCGAGATGGACTGGGAGGTGCTCGGCATCCGTCGTGGCTGGAAGGGCCTCACCCACCTGCGTCCAGGTCCCGCCGAGGACTCGGATTCGGTACGGCGGCTGGACCGCAAGGTGACCCGGGCCATCGATCGCACCGGCGGCACGATCCTGCACACATCGCGCACGAATCCCGCGCGGATGACGCGCGACTCACTGCCCGAGCTCGATCCTGCCCGCCTCCCGTCGCTGCAGACCGATGCGGACCGCTTCGACCTCACTCCGGTCGTGCTCGACAACATCGCGCGGCTGGGCCTGACCGACCTGGTGGCGATCGGCGGCGACGACACCCTGGGGTATGCCGATCGGCTGTCACGCGAGGGAGTGCCGCTGGTGGCGATCCCCAAGACGATGGACAACGACGTGCAGGGGACCGAGTACTGCGTCGGCTTTTCGACCGCGGTCACGCGGGCCAAGGAGCTGATCAACCGGCAGCGCACGACGCTGGGCAGCCACGAGCGGATCGGCATCTTCCGCATCTTCGGCCGCAACAGTGGCTACAGCGCCTGGTACGCCGCGTACGTCACCAGCAGCCGCTGCGTCATTCCTGAAGCCTCCTTCGAGCTCGACCGCCTGGCGAGCCTGCTGGTCAACGACCGCGACGCCAATCCCAGCAACTACGCGCTGGTGATCGCCTCAGAGGGAGCGATCTGGAGCGGCGGCCAGGTGGAGGAGCTTGGTGAGGCCGATGCCTACGGACATCGGCGCAAGGCCGACGTCGGCGAGGCGCTGGCCCGCGAGCTGCGGGCGCGGACCGGGGTCGACACCGTGCATTCCGATCTGTCGTACGACCTGCGCAGCGGCGATCCCGACGCCCTCGACCAGATGGTGGCAATCACCTTCGCCAACGTGGCCGTCGACCTGCTCGCCAGCGGCGTCACCGGGCGGATGACCGCCGTCCAGGGCGGCAAGTACGCCCACGCTCCGCTGCCCGACCCCTCGCTTGGCCCGCGGCACGTCGATGTGGCGACCATGTACAACACCGAGCGCCTGCGTCCGCAGTACGCCGAGCGGCTGGGGATGCCGCTCATGCTTGGGCCCTCGATCGCGCCCTAGTCAGGGCTAGGGTCCCGATGGCCCGGGCCCTTTGGGGCCATTCGGCTCTGCCGTGCCGACCCGCCGGTCCCGCACCGTTCGCATATGCCCCGAGCCATTGCCGTGCAGGAGCCCTAGCCGATGGCACCCCAGCTGCGGCCCCCCGACGACGACACGACCGGGACCACCCGCCTGGCGGCAGCTACGCCGGCACTGGTCGGCCGTGCGCGCGCCGCCGCGGTTCTTGGTCTTGAGCGTGGCGCGTGGCTGGGCGAGCTGGTCGAAGCACGCGACGGCGATGGCGAGAACGATCGATACCTGCTCGACCTGGAGCTTCGGGTCAGCGAGCACGCACCAAAGGTCGTGTTCCGCAAGGCCGCGTACGTCGAGCTTGGCCGGCTCAGCGACCCCGCGGTCGGTCCGCTGTCAGTGCCGATCACGTGGCGGGCGGCCGGCATGCAGCCTCTCTTTCCCGTGTTTGCCGGCACGCTGCATTGGAGCGACGGCGAGCTCACGCTTGACGGCTACTACGCTCCGCCGGGAGGTGGCCTGGGGATCGTCGCCGATCGCCTGCTGTTGAACGTCGCCGCCCGCGGCACCGCCCGCTGGTTGCTGCAGCGGATCGCGGCGGCCATGCGCGGCCAGGTGGCCTAGTCGGGGCAGACTTGGGGCGGCAACGCCCCCCAGCCGTCGCCGTCACGGCGCTGTTTCTCACCGGCGGCGGCTTATGGGAACTGGGCGGGCTCGTCCATGGCTCGCGGGAGCGCAATTCTCAAAGGACGAGGGACAAGGCTGTCGGAGAGCTACGGGCAGCCGCGCCTTTCGGCGTAATCCTCCGAGGGTGAGAATTGCGGATCGAGGGGCGCCGACGGACGTTCCCGACATGCCGGCAAGTTGGTCACGACTGGCCTAGTCCTCGTCGAGCGTGAACCCGGGCGGCAGCCGCCCGCGCAACGCGCGGAGAGCGCCGTCCAGGTCCGCGTCCGGCGGGCCGTGGAGCACAAGCGCGCGGCTCGATCGGTTTGGTGCCATGCCGCAACACTAGGCCAGTGGCACTGCGGCCGGACTGCGGCGCCGTGTCGCATGTTCAGCGCACGCGGCAATGAAGGCTGACCATAGCCGCTCCATGACCGGCGGCGACGACTCGGTACGTTCGGGGTGGCACTGCACTCCGATCAGCCAGCGATCCGGATCGGTGGATTCGAGGGCTTCGACCAGGTCGCCGGCGCCGGGGTGGGGGGCCGTGGCTGAGGCGCGCAGTCCGGGGGCGAGCCCCGTTGCAGCAACAGCCTGGTGGTGGTAGCTGTTGACCTGCAGATCGGCGGCCTCGCCGAGGATCGTCGCCAGCATCGTTCCGCCGACGAGATCCAGGCCATGACGAGTCACCGCCGGCTCGGGATAGGGTGCGCTCTCGTGGCCGTCGAGGTGCTGGACCAGGCTGCCGCCGGAAAACACGTTGATCGCCTGGAGTCCGCGGCAGACTCCAAGGATTGGCATTCCAGCCGCGGTCGCGACCCGGTATGCCTCGGCGTCGACGGCGTCGCGTCCCGGGTCAGGGTCGCGAGACCCGACCTGCGACCCGCCGTAGAGGCTGGGATCCAGGTCGGCGCCGCCGGAGATCAGCAGCCCGTCCATGTGGGCCAGCGCAGCGGCGCGCTGCTCGGCAGGCATGCCATCGTCCACCGCGATCGCGACGGCGCCCGACCGCTCCAGCGCCTCCAGGTAGCGTCGATTCTTGAGCGCCGCGGTCTCCGGCTCGGCGGCACGTCCCGGGTTCGAGAGGGTCACGACGATACGCGGCACGAGCATGCCGGCATCCTACGCCGATGGTCCCTTCTCCCTTGACACCGGTCGTTGCGTGAGGCACCTCCGGCGATCTGCTCGACCTGTGGCTCGGAGCGGTCGACGCCGACCGGCTGGTCTTCAGTGTTGACCGGCTTGGGAAGCCATCTGCCCATAGCGGCCGCGACCTAGACGACGTTCAGCTCCCGGACCGGCTCGTTGCGGGCGATCCGCTCGTACCCGAAGAGCGACAGATCGAGCGTCTCGTATCGGCCAGTGGCGATCCATTCGGAAAGGCCACGGCCGGCGGCCGGCGCCTGCTGCAGCCCGTGGCCGCTGAACCCGTTGGCAAACAGGAAGTTCGGCAGCTGCGGATGCGGACCGATCACCGCGTTGTGATCGAGCGTGTTGACCTCGTAGTGTCCCGCCCACGCGTCGAGCAGGCGCAACGCCTCGAAGGCCGGCACGCGACGCGCCAGCTCGGGCCAGATGATCTCGTCGAACCGGGACCGATCGACCTCGAGGTCGAGGGTGTCCGGATCGGGCTCACCTTCGCGTGGGGAGTAGCCGGCGATGTAGGCCGGCCCCTCGGGACGAACGTAGATACCGCTGGGGCCGATGGTCAGCGGCATGCCGGGGGTGGTGGTGCGACACTCGAAATGGAAGACCTGCCGCTTGCGCGGCCGGACCGGCAGCTCGAGGCCGGCCATGGCGGCAACGGTTCCCGCGCGCGGGCCAGCGGCGTTGACCACCCAATCCGCCGCGATCCGCCGCCCATCGGCCAGGCGCACACCCGTCGCGGTCGGCCCATCGCGCTCGACCTCGACCACCTCGCCCTGGAGATACTCCACTCCCAGCGATCGGGCCTTGCGGCGAAAAGCCTGGAGGAGCGCGTAGGCGTCGAACCAACCCTCGTCGGCGAGGCCAAGCGACCCGCCCGCGATGTCGTCGACGTTGATCCACGGAAAGCGGGCCCGTAGCTCGGCCGGGGTCAGCAGGGCGACCTGCACGTCATGAGCGCGCTGCGTGGCGTGGTTGCGCTCGAGGATCGACAGGCCGGCCTGGCTGGCCAGGAAGAGATAGCCCCCCTCCACAAAATCGATCTCGGGTTCCGGCTGGCCATCCACGCCCAGCCACTCATCGAGATGCTTGATGACCTGCACGCCGAAGCGGCTCACCTCGATGTTGAGCGGGGTGCTGAACTGGAGCCGGATCGACGCTGCCGACAGCGTGGTCGACGAGGTCCGGTAGGTCAGGTCACGCTCGATCACCACCACCCGACCGTGCCAATCCGGCCGCCGCGCGAGGAAGGTGGCGACGGCGCTGCCGACGATTGCACCGCCGATCACCACCACGTCGGCGCGCTGTGCCTCGCTCACGCGCCGATCCTAGCGCCTCAGCTCAGAAGCCGAAGCACCACTTCGTGAAGCCGTCGAAGTGCGGCCACGGCACCTCCATGCAGCCGGACCTGACGAGCTCCATGCTCGCCTCCCAGGTTGGGTCGAGCGCCAGCGCCTGACCGTTGATGGTCAGCGTCGCGGTGGCCGTCGCCGGGCGCAGCAGGTTGTTGTCGTGCGAGTTCACGACCCCCTCGCCGGGGAACCGCACGTGGCTGTGCACCGGGCCCGAATCGAGCGGGCCGGCCGCCGTCCAGTCGACGCTGATCCCCACCGTGAGAGTGTCGCCCGACACCGAATCGACGCCCTCGAGGCTGGTTGCCACATGAGCGGAGGTCAGGCGCGGCGTGGCGGCGAGCGGGACGAAGTCTTGCCCGAACCAGTCAAAGAGCGGTGCCGGACCGCCACCCGCCGCGGCCGCGATGCGACCACAGGCATCGGTCACCTGGATGGCCACCGAGGTCAGGCCGCTGGTAGTGGCCGGGCCAGGCTGCGCCGCCCACCTGCCGTCGGTGCTCGAGATCCACACGGTCGTCTGCAGGCAGTCATCGGTTGCGCTGAAGACTGCGAAGGCGGACGACGCAGAGATGGTGTGATAGATGCTCGTCTGGCCTCCCATGGCGAGCGAGGGGATGGCCATCAGGAGCGTCAGCGCCGCAAGCGCAGCGCCGATTCGGCGAATCATTGGATCAACTCCTTCCCACGGCGCCGCTGGCGATGCCGCCGCTTGATCCATGATCTGCGGCGGCCGGCGTCAGGCTCAAGAGCCGTCCTGCCCTGAACGGACAGGTCGGTAGTCACCTCCCGGCAGGGCAGTCCGCCGCGCCTGCTGCGCAGGCCCTACACTGGGCGCCCCATGGCCACCAAGCCGGTCCTGCTGACGGTCGACGATGACCTCCCGGTGCTCCGCGCAGTGGAGCGCGACCTGCGCGCGCGGTATGGCGAGGCCTACCGCATCGTGGCCGCCAGCTCAGGGGCCGAGGCGCTCGAGGCGGTCCGCCAGCTCACGCTGCGCGGCAGCTCGGTCGCCCTCTTCCTCTGTGACCAGCGCATGCCCCAGATGACCGGCACCGAGTTCCTGGCCGCCGCGGCCGAGCTGCAGCCCGATGCCAAGCGGGTGCTGCTGACTGCCTACGCCGACACCGATGTCGCCATTCACGCCATCAACGAGATCCGACTCGATCACTACATCCTCAAGCCCTGGGATCCGCCGGAGGAGAAGCTCTACCCGATCCTCGACGACCTTCTCTCCGACTGGAGCGCCACCTTCAGGCCACCGTTCGAGGGGCTGCGCCTGCTGGCCGGCCGCTGGGCGCCGAGCGGCCACATCATCCGCGACTACCTGACCCGAAACCAGGTTCCATACGCGTGGCTTGATCCGCTCGATGACGAGGAGGGACGTCGCCTGGCGGCTTCGCTGGGACACGGGGAGCCCGTCGACCCGGCCGTCGCGACCGTCTTCTTTCCGGATGGGTCGACGCTTCGCGATCCCTCGATCCTGCACATCGCCGAGAAGGTCGGACTCCAGACGCGGGCCGCGCTGCCGTTCTACGACGTCGTGATCGTCGGAGGAGGTCCGGCCGGGCTGGCGGCCGCGGTGTACGGCGCCAGCGAGGGCCTCAAGACACTGCTCGTCGAGCAGGAGGCGCCCGGCGGACAGGCTGGCACCACCAGCCGCATCGAGAACTACCTCGGCTTCCCGGCTGGCCTTTCCGGCGGCGACCTCGCCCGCCGGGCCCTCGCCCAGGCACGGCGCCTGGGGGCCGAGATCCTGTCGCCCGACGAGGTCACCGGCATTCGACGCGAGGATCCGTACCGGGTCGTCACGCTCATGGCGGGCGGCGATGTCTCATGCCAGACGGTCGTGGTGGCGACCGGCGTGGCCTATCGGCAGCTCGACCTGCCCGGCGCCGCCGAGCTGGCCGGGGCGGGCATCTACTACGGCGCCGCCACCACCGAGGCCGTCCTCTACCGCGACAAGCAGGTGGGCGTTGTTGGCGGCGGAAACTCGGCCGGGCAGGCGGCGGTCTACCTGTCACGCTTTGCCGAGCGCGTGGTGCTGATGGTGCGCACGGCGGCGCTATCGGCCATGAGCCAGTACCTCATCGACCAGATGGCCGCCATCCCGAATATCGAGATCCGCTACGAAACCGCGGTGACCGCGGTGCACGGGGAGGGCCACCTCTCCTCCCTGACCGTGTCAGGGCCGGGCGGGGAGGAGGAGCTGGCGCTGGCGGCGGTCTTCGTCTTCATCGGCCAGCAGCCACGCACCGAGTGGCTGGAGGGGACCGTGCTTCGGGATCCCAGCGGCTTCGTGATCACCGGGTCCGAGCTGCTGATCGATGGGAAGCCACCTGCCGGCTGGGGACTTGCCCGGGAGCCGTTCCTGCTCGAATCCAGCTTTCCCGGGGTGATGGTGGCTGGCGACGTCCGCTCCCGATCGGTCAAGCGGATTGCCAGCGCGGTCGGCGAGGGCGCCATGTCGGTCCAGTTCGTGCACCAGTACCTGGCCAGCCTGTAGATGATCCTGGACGCCCTGCGCGCCACCCCGCTCTTCGCCGATCTTCCCGCCGAGCACCTCGAGCGCCTGGCGGCTGGGGCGACCCCGATGAAGCTGCACGCCGGCGCGCCGCTCATCACCGAAGGCGACCTGGCCGATGACATCTTCGTCGTCGTCGCAGGCGAGCTCGAGGTGACCAAGCGCTCCGGAAATGCCGAGATCCCGCTGGCCCGGGTGGGGCCCGGCGCCATCCAGGGCGAGCTGGCCGCGCTGGAGCGCGGTCGGCGCACGGCCAGCGTGCGGGCGATCACCGATGCCGAGGTGCTGCGCATTCCCTATGGCGCAGTGCTTGACCTGCTCTCCGCCAGCCCAGAGGCGGCGGTCGGCATCATTCGCACGGTCATCGGGCGCCTGCGTGGTATGGAGGCCACCCTGCGCCAGCGCGAGAAGCTCGCCGGCCTGGGGACCCTGGCGGCGGGGCTTGCGCACGAGCTGAACAACCCGGCGGCTGCCATCCGACGCTCGGTCGAGGCGCTTGACCAGGCGATCCAGGAGCGGAACGAGATCCACCCACCCCATGCGCTGACGCTCATGAAGCCATCCGCCAGGGAAACCCTTGATGCGCTTGGGCGAGCCGATGCGATCGACGAGATCGACGAGCTGGTGAACGACTCCGAAACGGCAGCCGCGCTGGTCGATGCCGGCTGGACCGTGCCCGAGCTGCGTGACGCCTTCGCAGGGATGGATCCGGCCGCTGCTCGCGATGCGGCACGCTGGCTGGCGGCCGGCGCCAAGGTGGAGTCACTGATCGGCGAGGTGCGCATGGCCGGCGATCGGATCAGCGAGATCGTGGGCGCCGTGAAGTCGTACGCCTACCTCGACCAGGCTCCGGTGCAGCGCATCGACGTGCGCAAGGGGATCGATGACACGCTGGTGATCCTCCGCCAGAAGCTCAAGAGCGGGATCGACGTGACGCGTGACTACGACCCGGAGCTGCCCGAGATCGAGGCCTGGGGGAGCGAGCTGAACCAGGTCTGGACGAACCTGATCGACAACGCGGCCGATGCGATGGATGGCAAGGGCGAGATCTCGATTCAAGCGGAGAAGGCCGATGGCGGCGGGGTCCGCGTGTCGATCTGCGACAACGGTCCGGGGATCCCGCCAGAGGTGGCGGCCAAGATCTTCGAGCCGTTCTTCACCACCAAGCCACCCGGCATCGGCAGCGGCCTGGGGCTGCACATCACGCACAACGTGGTGGTCCGCCACGGCGGGCGGATCGACGTGGAGACCGCGTCGGGGCGCACCTGTTTCATCGTCACCTTGCCGCTCGTTCTGCCCAAGGGCGCGCCGCCGGAGCCGTCTGCGGTCGGGTCACACAACCCTTAACCACCGTGGTTTCGGCGCGGGCCCACGGCTCGGAACGGCGCAAGAGCGGGAACGGACTGGATGCGCAAAGGGACCGGTCGAAACGACCGATCCCTTGCCAGGAGCCGGCTGCGGAAGAAGTCCGCAGCTCCTCGTTGGGAGCCGGGAGGCGGATCCTCCCGCCCCTCTCTGCGGTCAGTGAACGACGAGGTTGCCGCTCACGATGGGGTAGTTGCCGGTGGCCCCGTCAGAGCCGCACGTACCAGTGCCGGCGACACCGTGCTTCCAGGTGTCACCGTTGGTGCCCGGGGTCCCACCGTCGTGGACCACCACGGCCACATCCAGGCCACTGATAGCGAAGCCGTCAGGGATGGTGAACTCGAACGCCATCGTGTGGTCATCAACGGTGGCAGCGCACCACACGGGTGCCGTGTAACTGAAGACCTCAAGGGCCGATCCGGCAAGAGCGGTCCAGGTGAAGGCGGTGATCACGCTGCCCTCGGTGGCCGAGGCGTTCCCGGACATCGAACCATCAGCGGCGATCGTGCCCGAACCGGTGATCACGAAGGTCGTCCCCGTGATCACGAAGGTGATCGTCGAACCGGATTGCGTACCGGTGATGGTGGTCGGGTTGCTCAGGACATCGGTGCCGGTGCCGGTGAAGGTGCTCGAGGTGACCGAGATCGGGGTGACCGTCAGGCTGACGGTGTGCACGTAGGGCACGCCTCCCAGCCAGAAGGTGATCTGGGTCAGGTTGCTGACGTCCCACACGCCGCTCGTCGGCGCTGGGTAGGTCCAGTTGGTGTAGTTGACGGTCCCACGATCACCAGTCGCGCCATAGTCGAAGGCGTTGAACGAGGCGAACTGGGTCGGAGCGGACAGGCCGACAGAACCGGTGGCCTGGGTGAACAACGGACGAGCGGTGGCGACGCTCGAGACCAGCGCAGCCATCATCAGGGCTGCGGTCATAGCAGCAAGCAGGCGCTTCATGGTTTAGGAACCTCCTCGGCTCGAACCTGCGCACTGCGAACCCCAAAGCGCGCGTGACCGTGACCCTGCGGGGGGACGCAGGAGGAGGCAGTATGTGAGGGCGCTCGGGGTGCAGATGAACTGCAGAGGGCACATCCCTGCCAGCTCGTAAAGTGTGATCGCGTCCGACCGAACGTACCAGTGCCGAAGGTCCCGAGTCTCGGGGCAGATCCGTCGGAGCTCCCGACCAGCCACGACTAGGACCAACCTCTTGACAGACCCGCAGCGTCTGCCTACCGTGCCGCATCACAGGTGAAGACGGCGACGATCGGGACGAGTACCTGGTCAGGCGAGCCCACAGGGAGCCGGGAGCACTGAGACCCCGGCGGCGGCGCGACCGGCGAATGGACCCGGGAGCTCCGGACGCGAACGCGGCGGACAGCGGTCCAGCGTGAGTAGCGACCGGCGGAGAGGCACCGTTAGCGAAGCCGAGGCCATCGCCCGTCGAACGCGGCGAGCCGTGGTCGAATGAGCCCGGGTGAGAACACCGGGGAACAAAGGTGGCACCACGAGAAGACCCCCTCGTCCTTTCAGACGATGGGGTTTGTTGTTCTCAGGAGGTCACC
>JANMPX010000096.1:0-8982 GCA_031370085.1 Chloroflexota bacterium
CTGGGCGAGGTCCTCCGCCTCTTGTCGGGACCTGCCGCATGAGCGCCGTGGTGACCACCTCGCGATCGGCCGAGCTGATGGCTCGCGCAGAGCAGCTGCTGCCCGGTGGCGTCGACTCCCCGGTGCGCGCCTTCCGAGCGGTCGGCGGCATCCCGCGGGTGATCGAGCGTGCCTCCGGCGCGCGCCTGTGGGACGTGGACGGCAACGAGTTGATCGACTACATCGGCTCCTGGGGACCGATGATCCTGGGACACGCCCATCCCGCGGTGATCGCCGCGATCATGGAGGCGGCTGTGCGCGGCACCTCCTTCGGCGCCCCGAACCCCGGCGAGGTCGCCCTTGCCGAGGAGATCGTGGCCGCGATGCAGTCCATTGAGAGGCTGCGTTTCGTGAACAGCGGGACCGAGGCGGCGATGTCCGCGGTGCGGCTGGCCCGCGCCTTCACCGGCCGAGACCGGATCATCAAGATGGCGGGCGGCTACCACGGGCACGCGGATGCGCTGCTGGTGCGTGCCGGATCCGCCGCGACCGGGCTTCCCGCCAGCGCCGGTGTGACCGCCGGCGCCGCTGCCGACACGCTGGTGGTGGACTACAACGACCTCGATGCGGCCGCGGAGCTGCTCGGCGGTGGGGACATTGCGGCAGTGATCGTTGAGCCGGTCGCGGCCAACATGGGGGTCGTCCTGCCTGCCGATGGCTACCTCGCGGGACTGCGCCGGCTCACCGCGCTGCACGGAACGCTGCTCATCTTCGACGAGGTGATCACCGGCTTCCGGGTGGCCCGCGGCGGCGCCCAGCAGCGCTACGGGATTCGCCCGGAACTCACGGTGCTCGGCAAGATCATCGGCGGGGGACTGCCGGTTGGCGCCTATGGCGGATCGGCCGAGATCATGGGACTGGTGGCGCCGCTCGGCCCGGTCTACCAGGCCGGCACCCTGTCGGGGAACCCGCTCGCCATGGCAGCCGGCCTCGCGACCCTGCGGGCGCTCACGCCTTCGGTCTACGAGCAGCTCGAACGAGCCGGAGCCATGCTCGAGGCGGGGCTCTCGGGAGCTGCCGCTGCTGCCGGCGTGCCGGTTCGCGTCACGCGCACAGGCTCGCTGTTGACCGTCTTCTTCGATGACGATGCGCGCTTCGCGGGCTTCTTCCACGCCATGCTCGACGCGGGGGTGATGCTCCCGCCCTCGCAGCACGAGGCCTGGTTCCTGGGCACGGCGCACGGCCCAGCTGAGCTAGACGCCACGCTGGAGGCCGCGCGCGGCGCCTTCGCCCAACTTGGAAGACCCGATGCTTGACACCTCGACCCTGCCGATGACCGGTGAGGGTCGGTTTCTGGCTGCCCTGCGCCATGAGCAGCCGGATGCCACCCCGGTCTGGTTCATGCGCCAGGCAGGCCGCGCCCTGGCCGACTACCGCGCGCTGCGCGAACGCTATCCGATCCTGACCCTGGCCAAGACGCCGGAGTTGTGCGCAGAGGTGACGCTGATGCCGGTGCGCACCTTTGGGGTGGACGCGGCTGTGCTCTTCGCGGACATCATGCTGCCGCTCGAGCCGATGGGCGTCTCGCTCGAGATCCAGCCTGACGTGGGACCGATCATCCACCACCCGATCCGCTCCCGCGCCGACGTGGACGCGCTGCGGCTGATCGAGCCGGACGAGGAGGTCGGCTTCGTGATGGAGGCGATCCGCCTGGTGCGCCGCGAACTTGCCGGCAGGCAGGCAGTCATCGGCTTCTCGGGGTCCCCCTTCACGCTGGCCTGCTACCTGATCGAGGGGAGGCCGTCGCGCGACTACGCGATCGCAAAATCATTCATGTTCCGCGAGCCGGCCGCCTGGCAGGCGCTGATGGAGAAGCTGGCCGAGGTGGTCATCCGCTACCTCAACGCGCAGGTGGCCGCCGGCGCGCAGGTGGTGCAGCTCTTCGACTCCTGGGTCGGTGCCATCGCGCCCGCCGACTATGTCACCTACGTCCAGCCGCACGTCGCGCGCATCTTCGCCGGCGTGCGTGGCGCCCCCACCATTCATTTCGGAACGGGGACCG
Organism: Chloroflexota bacterium; assembly: GCA_031370085.1. GTDB lineage: Bacteria > Chloroflexota > Limnocylindria > QHBO01 > QHBO01 > CF-167. Next base: position 2,042 of record JANMPX010000096.1, read on the forward strand.
CCGCCCTGCTGGAGCTGATGGCCGAGGCCGGCGGCGATGTGATCGGCGTGGATGCGCGCCAGTCACTCGACGTCGCGTGGCGACGGGTCGGCTTCGAGCGGGGGATCCAGGGCAATCTTGATGCCACGCGGCTGCTCGGCGGATGGGATGCCACGCAGGAGGGGGCGCTCGAAGTGCTGCGCCGCGCGGCCAATCGCCCGGGGCATATCTTCAATCTTGGCCACGGTGTCCTGCCCGACACCGATCCCGCCCTGCTCACCCGGCTGGTCGAGCTGGTGCACAGCCAGAGCGCTCGATGACGCCGACTCCGAAGCTGGGCGTGTTGCTGATGACATACGGCTCGCCGGACGACCTCGATGACATGCCCCGCTACCTGACCGCCGTCCGGGGCGGACGCCCTCCTTCGGAGGAGGTGGTGGCCGAGTTCAGGCGCCGATACGCGCTGATCGGTGGCTCGCCACTGATCCCGATCACGCAGGCGCAGGCGGCCGCGGTCGATGAGCGGCTGCGCGCGGACGGCGTCGATGCTGTGGCGGTTGCCGGCATGCGCTTCTCCGAGCCGAGCGTGGCAGCCGGATTGGCGTCGCTGGCCGGTCGCGGTTGCGAGCTCGTGGTGGGCGTGATCATGAGCCCGCAGTTCTCCGGCCTGCTGATGAGCGGCTACCAGCGCGCGCTCGATGAGGCAGCTGCAGCCCTGGGCGGCCGTGCGCCGGAGGTCCGTCTCGCGCCAGCCTGGTTTCGGAACGAAGCGTTCCTGGACGCCGTGGCGCGGCGGATCGGGGAAGGTCTCGAGCGGCTACCGGCCGCTGAGCACGATCTTGCTCCCGTGCTGCTGACCGCCCATTCGCTGCCGCGCCGCGTTGCGGAGATGGAGCCGGAATACCTGGACCAGCTTCGCGAGACGGCCGAGATGGCCGCGGAGCGCGCCGGACTGACGTCGGATCGCTGGCACTTCTGCTGGCAGTCGGCAGGGCATGAGCCGGGGGAGTGGATGAAGCCCGATTTCGCCGACCTGCTCCCCGAGCTGCGAGATGCTGGCCATCGGTCAGTCCTGGTCGCGCCGATCCAGTTCCTGGCCGATCACCTGGAGGTGCTGTACGACATCGACATCGGCGCCCGAGCGCAAGCCGATGAGGCAGGTATGGCCTTCGCCCGCATCGAGTCGCTGAACGTCATGCCGGAGTTCGTAATCGCGCTTTGCGATGTCGCTCGCGCGACCGCGTCGCTGGAAGGACCGCAGACCCAGTAGTCGCCGGTCCTGCGGCACGCGTCGGAGAGTTCAGCCGGGTACCTGAGCGGCCAGGCTGTCGAGCCTCTCAAGCAGGGGCAGCGCGCCGAGCCGGCGAAGCGTCTCACCGGCTGTATCGATGAATGCGCGCAGGTCCGGCTCGAGCGGATCGAGGAGGATGGCCATGTCCAGCGCAGCGAGCGACTCGTCGAAGGCGAGGCCCATCTGCCGCCATCCCTGGAGCGCCTCGCGGTAGGCGGCCGCTGATTCCGCCCGCCGGCCCTCCTGCGCCGCGATGCCGGCGCGCAGCGTGGCCAGATCCAGGTCCACAGCCTGCCCGCGGAAGCCAGACGCGACAAGGTCCTCGAGGATGGTCTCGGCCCCGGCGGGGTCACCGGCCCACAGTGCAGCGCGGGCAGCGAGCGGCAGGCTGATGGGGCTGAAATAGTTCGTGTTCCGGGCGGCAGTGACCGCCTCGTCGCGGGCCTCGGAGAGGCGCCCGGCCGCCATCGCCGTCCAGGCGCGAGCCCAGTGCAAGTACGACTCGTACTGCCGGTCCTTGACTTCGGCCACCATCGTCGCCGCCAGCCCGATGTCAGCCAACGGGTCGCCGCCGCGGAGCGCCGTCAGGACGGCGCGGTCGACGTACAGCTCGAGAGCGAAGTTGCCCGAGATCTCCATCGAGATCCATTCTTCGAGCAGTGCCGCGGCCCAATCCCACTCGCCGATCCGCAAAGCGCACGAGAAGGCATTGCCGACCATCAGGAAGCCGTAGCCAAGGGAGCCGAGCCGGCGTGCGATCTCCTGCCCGTCGCGCGCCAGGGCGAGACCCTCGGCGGGGTCGGCCCACTGAAGGTAGAAGGTGAGCAGCGTCCTCGTTTGCCGCTCAACCTCACGCAGGTCATGGGTGAGCGCGAGTTGGCTTGCCCCGCGCAGCAGGACCAGGGCCTCACGGGGCCGATTCATCCGGAACAGCTGCGAGCCGCGGAGGCCGATTCCGGCAGCCGTGTCCTCCAACAGGTCGAGCCGCTCCGCGATCGGGAGAAACCGATCGATCCATTGCAGCGCAGTCGCCGTATCTTCCATGCCGCTGAAGGCGGCGGCCAGGCGAACCATCAACGAGACTCCGGCGGGCGTCTGCTCGAGATCGGAGAACTCCTCCCAGGCCGGCAACAGGATGGCGAGCGCGCGGTCCGGGTCGCTGTACCAGGCCTGGATGACCGATGCATGGTCGGCCGTTGCGCTGGCAATCGCCGCCCGGTCACCCGCGCTGCGCAGCGCCTCCAACGCTCCGATGGCATGGCGCTCGGCTACCTCACCGACAAGCCCCTGGAGGGCCGACGCCAGCGCTCGTTTATGCAGGTCAGCACGGTCCTCATCGTCCCTGGTCACGATCAGCGCCTGTTCCAGAAAGGTGATCGCCTGCTCATGGGAGCCGAGCGATGCCGCCCGCTCCGCGGCTCCGCGCAGCGCCAGCCGGGCCTGGGCAGCAAGCGCGTCAGCCTCGGCAGGATCGGTCGCCAGCTGCTGCGCGGCGAGGTAGTGGCCCGCAAGTGCGCCGGCCAGCTCGTCCGAGCCGAGCGCCTCGAAGAAGCGGGCAGCGGCGACGTGCCGGACCTTGCGGTCCTTCTTGGCCAGGGTGTTGTAGGCGACCTCCCGGATCAGGGCCTGCACAAACGCATACTGGCCGCGCTCCGGAGACCGGGGATCGACCCGCCGCACCAGCAGATCGCGATTGACCAGCCCGCCGAGGCGCGCCTCGAGCGCATCGCGGTCATCCGGTGCCACTCCGGCCACGATGGCGAGGGCATCCAGCGTGAAGCTCTGACCAAGCACCGCGGCGTCGGCGACCAGGGCCCGATCCTTCGGCTCGAGGCCGTCGAGCCGCGCGGCAATGAGCGCGGCCAGGGTCTCTGGGACGGCTAGCTTGTCCAGGTTACCGGCGGGGTGGTAGACGCCGTCCTCCAGCACGATGCTGCCCTGGGAGAGGAGCATGCGGACGGTCTCGACCGCATACAGCGGGATCCCGTCGGCGCGGGCCACGATCGCGTCGGTGGCGGCCGTCGGCAGGCCAGGCACCAGCCCGCCCAGCAGCTGGTGCATCGCGGCCGGCGACAGCGGTTCCAGGTAGATCGAGGTGAAGCTCCGCTTCCCCGCGCCCCAATCCGGCCGTCGGTCGAGCAGCTCACGGCGCGCGAGGGTGATGATCGTGATCGGTGCACTTCGGCTCCAATCAAGGATGTGGTCGATGAAGTCGAGGAGCCCGAGATCGGCGTGGTGCAGATCCTCGAAGACCATGACCACCGGCCCGGTCGCCGCCAGTCGTTCGAAGAAGGTGCGCCATGCCCCGAACAGCTGTTCGCTGCCCACCCCCGCGCCGAAGCCGAGCAGGGCGAGCAGCGCCGGCTCGATCCAGGTCCGCTCTTCGGGGTCCGGCACGTGCTCGCGCAGCATGGCGGCGATCTTGACCCGGGTCGTCGATTCGTCGTCAGCCTCGAGCAGACCGGCACGACCGCGGATCATCTCTCCAAGCGCCCAGAAGGTGATCCCCTCGCCGTATGCCGGGCTTCGTCCGTCGTGCCACCAGACCTGCTCGACCAGGCCGTCGACGTACTTGAGGAACTCCCAGGCGAGGCGCGTCTTGCCTATCCCACCGGGTCCGATGATGCTCACCAGGCGAGCGCGTCCTTCGCGTCCGGTGGCGTGGAACAGGTCCTTGAGTTGGCGAAGCTCCTCGTCCCTGCCGACGAAGGGTGCCTCGAGGGTCTCCGTCCGTCCGCCACCGCCACGCTCCGCGACGACCCGCACCGCGCGCCAGGCAGGAACCGGACTGGTCTTGCCCTTCAGCGTCTGCTCGCCGACCGCCTCGAACGCGATTGACCGAGCGGCTGCACGTTGGGTGGCCTCACCGACCAGCACGCTGCCCGGCATGGCAACCCCCTGCAGACGGCTCGCCGTATTGACAAGGTCTCCGGCCACCATGCCCTGGTTGGTGGCACCGATGGTGGTCGCAGCCTCACCGGTCAGGACGCCGCATCGGGCCTGGATCTGCGGACCAATCGATTGGACAGCATCCACCAGCTCGAGGGCGGCCCGAACGGCACGCTCGGCATCGTCCTCGTGGGCGATCGGCGTCCCCCATACCGCCATCACGGCGTCGCCGATGAACTTCTCCACAACACCGCCGTAGCGCTCGATCACCTGGCTGGCGAGGTCAAAGTAGCGACTGAGGGTCTCGCGCACCTGCTCCGGGTCGCGATCGGCGGCAAATGTCGTGAAGCCGACCAGGTCGGCGAACAGCACGGAAACCACGCGACGTTCCGCCGTGGCGGATCCGCGGTCCGACGCCTGCGGCCCGGGGGATGCTGCCGCCGCTGATCTGCCAGCGGTCGCCGTTGCATCGAGCGGCGTCGCACATTCTTCGCAGAACTTCGCGCCCGGAGGGTTGCCCGCGCCGCAGGCAGAACAGATGGCAGATAGCGGCGATGCGCACCCGACGCAGAACTTCGCGCCCGTCCTGTTCTCTGTGCCGCAGCTCGAGCAGATCACGCCTCACCCGTTCTCCGTCGAAGAATTGTCGAGAGGATAGCCCACCGTGGTCTCATCACGGTTCGGCCGGCGTCCTGGCGTAGCTCTTTCCTCCACCGCCTGCCTGCCGTTTGCACGTCGAGCCACTAACGACGAACTGGAGCCTGAATTCGAGCGAATCGGGCCCAATCGGGACCTGAACCTGGTGTCAGTTTGCAGCACGAGCCAACCGTGGCTAAGCCGAACCGGTTTCCTCGTCGTGACGTGCTTGAGCTGCAAACCCGCCGTCGCGAGCAGTGTTCGATCAAGCCCCGCTCTTGACCTGCCTTCTACGATGGGCGCACCGCAAGCGAGCGGCGAAGGAGGAGAGGCAAGATGACGACGACGAGCGTCGCAGGCGGGGAGGCACCCGGCCTCCAGCGCAACGCGATTGGATTGACAGAGGTCCTGTTCCAATCGATCACTCACATGGCGCCTGCGGTTGCAGTCGCCCTGTCCATTGGGGCGGCCACCGGCTTCGCCGGTCGGCTCACGCCCCTTGCGGTGGTGCTGGCCATGGTGGCCTGCCTGTTCACCGCCTATTCGATCGGCCAGCTGGCCCAGCACCTGCCCTCGGCGGGCGGCATGTACACCTACGTCGCGCGCGGGCTGGGGCCGTTCTTCGGCTGGTTGATGGCTTGGGCCTTCGCCCTGGCCGAGCCGCTGGTTGCCCCGATCCTGCTGGCATCCTTTGGCTTCTTCGGGGCCACCTTCCTCACAACGTACCTGCACATCGGTGAGGGCTTCACCTACCTGTGGGTGGTGCTCGCCATCCTGTGTGGGCTCCTGTTGTGGTGGCTCATCTACAGCGGCGTCCAGCTCTCGACGCGCACCGGCGTGCTGCTGGGAGCCATCGAGATCGCGATTTTCGTGTTCATCTCGGTGCTCCTGATCATCAACGCCGGTTCCCGGAACACGCTGAGCGTCTTCATCCCGGGGAAAGAGGGCATCCAGCCCGCCTTCCAGGGGATGATCTTCGCCCTGCTGGCCTTCATCGGCTTCGAGGCGGCCGCCCCGCTGGGGGAGGAGGCTCGCGAGCCTCGGAGCACGATCCCGAAGGCGGTGTTCTGGTCAACCATCGGGGTCGGCGCGTTCTACGTCCTGTGCTACTACGCGGCGACCGTCTACTTCGGACCCGACAAGATGAGCGGGTTCGTCGCCTCAAACGGGGGTGACCCGTGGGGCGGCATGGGTACCGAGGTGCTGGGCACGCTGGGCGGCATCCTGGTGGTCTTTGCCATCATCAACAGCTCGCTGGCCAACGCCAACTCCGGTGCCACCGCCGCGACCCGATCGATCTTCTCGATGGCTCGCGGCCAGCTCCTGCCGAAGTTCTTTGCCGCCGTGCACCCGAAGCACCGCACGCCGGTGAACGCGGTTCATGTCCAGGTGCTCGTGGCGATCGTGGTGGCGGTGGTCGGCGGCCTGGTGCTGGCCGACGATCCGTACAAGGCCCTCGGCCCGATCAACATCTACGTCTTCATCGGCACCATGCTGGGGCTGCTCTTCGCCGGCATGTACATGGCGGTCAACCTGGCCGTGATCGGCTTTTACCTGCGCGAGCGTCGCGACGAGTTCAATCCGATCAAGCATCTGCTGATCCCCCTCCTGGGCGTGATCGCGATGATCCCGGCCCTGCTGTCGGTCATCGGTGGCCTGACCATCCCGATCTTTGATGTCAAGCTGGCTGCCTTCACGGGGGCACTGCGCCTGACGGCGCCGATCGTGGCTGTCTGGATGCTGATCGGCATCGTCGCCTACTTCGTGCTCCGCAGCCGGAATCCGCAGGCGCTCCAGCGGATGGGTGAGATCTACGGCGGGGAGGGCCCAGGCTCGCACTAGCTGTTGTCACGTCAGCCGCCGTTCCGGGCGGGCCGCCACCCCGACCAAGCCACCGACCGGCTGACGTGACAGCCCGTCATGAAGACCATGGCGTACATCCCATTACGTATCTGGCCGTCACTGGCGACGAGGTCGTGGCCCCAGTGACGGTCAGCCCGTCAGCCAGCCTGCGGTCCGCTCAGCCGAAGATCGACAGCGGGCAGTAGGCGGTCACGATCCAGTTGGGAGCGTCAACCACCTCGCTGATCTTGAGATCGGCCGCCACGCTGCACAGCAGGTAGGCATCGATCGGCGCGAGGCCGTG
>JANMPX010000099.1:0-18733 GCA_031370085.1 Chloroflexota bacterium
GTCAGCTTTGGGGCGGCCTCCAGCAGCCGGCCGACGAGCGGCGCTGCCGACTGCACCTGCTCGAAGTTGTCAAGCACCAGCAGCAGCTGCAGCTCACGCAGGTGCGCCTGGAGCGATTCGAGCACCGGCTGACCCGGCTGCTCACGGATCCGCAGCGCTGCGGCGATGGTGGTGGGGATGAGCGCCGGGTCGGTGAGCATGGAGAGGTCGACGAAGAAGGTGCCCGCGCTGAACTCGGGACGCAGCTCCTCGGCGACCTGCAGCGAGAGCCGCGTCTTGCCGGTGCCACCGGGCCCGATCAGGGTCACCAGCCGAGCTCGCCGGGCAAGCTCGACCACCTCCTCGGCTTCGCGTTTGCGCCCGATGAAGGTCGTCATCTGCGGCGGCAGGTTGGTCGGCGTTTCCAGGGAGCGCGGTGGCGGGAACTCCTCCGGCAGGCCCTGTACGACCAGCTGCACCAGGCGTTCCGGCTGGTCGAGGTCCTTGAGCCGATGCTCGCCGAGGTCTCGCAGGCTGAAGTCGTCCGGCAGCGACCCGGACACCAGCGCGCGCGTGGTGTCGGACAGGAGGACCTGCCCGCCATGCGCCGCGGCACCGATACGCGCCGCCCGATGCACGTCCAGGCCAATGTAGTTGTCGCCGCCAAGCGTGCCCTCCCCGGTATGGAGGCCCATCCGCACCCGGATCGCCTCCGCGTTCGGAGGCCAGCTCTCCGCAGCAAGGGCTTGCTGGGCGGCGGCCGCGGCCTTGACCGCCGACCCTGCGCTGGCGAAGACCACGAAGAAGGAATCGCCCTCCGTCGCCACTTCCACGCCGCCGGCTCCTTCGAACGCGGCGCGCAGCAGCGCGTGGTGACGTCCGAGGAGCTGGGTGTAGGCAGCGCCCATGGACTGCACCAACCGCGTCGAGCCTTCGATATCGGAGAAGAGGAACGTCAGCGTCCCGGTCGGCAGATCACGTGGCATCGGCCGAGGATACGCCTCCCCGCGGTGTCGAAATTCTCGCCCCGCGTTCGTCGTAGGGGCAATGACGGGCGCTGATGGCAGCGTCCAATCCGCAGCGAGGAGATCCCAATGGGCGCAGCCAAGGTCATCCATGTTGAAGTCACGGGCAAGGACGGTCCCGCTCTTCAGAAGTTCTACTCCGACGTGTTCGGCTGGAATCTCGACACCAACCTCCCGGGCGGCTATGGCATGGTCCGCCAGGACGACGGGTTTACCGCAGGGATCGGCCCGACATCGGCCGGTTCCGCCGGTCAGGCGACCTTCTACGTGCACTCCGAGGACCCGGCCGGCACCCTTCGCCGCGCCGAGGAGCTCGGCGGGCGGGTGATCATGCCGCTCACCGAGGTGGCGTCGGGCACCACCATCGCACTCTTCGCCGATCCCGAGGGTCACATCGTCGGCCTGATGTAGTCCTCGCCAGCACTCGCGCCGTCGATCGCCCCGGGTCTGCAGGATGTAGGCTCGGGGCGATGGCTTTCCCGTCGCACCACCTCTACATCCACGTCCCGTTCTGCCGCTTGGTGTGCGCCTACTGCGACTTCGTGACCGTTGGCGGGCGGGGTGCGGAGATTCCCCGCTACGTGGCTGCCCTCGGCGCCGAGCTGGGCATGCGGCCGGCCTCGGGTGAGCTTGCGACCATCTATTTCGGTGGCGGCACGCCTTCGCTTCTCGAGCCCGATGCCGTGGCCGGCCTGGTCGACGCCGCTTCGGCCCAATGGGGCACCCAGCCCACCGAGATCACCGTTGAAGCCAATCCCAGTTCGCACGAGACGCCTGACTGGGCGGGCCTGCTCGCCGCGGGCGTCACCCGCATCTCGCTGGGGGTGCAGTCGCTGCGTGATCCCGCGCTGCTGGCCCTGGCGCGCGGCCATACCTCGGCAGAGGCGCGCGCCGCCTACGCATCGGTCCGAGCCGCCGGCTTCGCCAACGTATCGGTCGACCTGATCTACGGCATCCCGGAACAGTCGCTGGACGACTGGCACCTTGGCCTGACCGATGCGGTTGCTCTCGGTCCCGACCACCTCTCGCTGTACGCGCTGCAGCTGGCCCTGGCACCCGATGAATGGGCCGCCCCGCCGCGGCCCGGCGCGCTCCGCTGGCGGCAGCGCATGGTCGAGCGGCAGGACGACGGGCTGGCCGCCGCCCAGTACCAGCTCGCCGAGGAGCTGCTCGATGGTGCCGGCTACCTCCACTACGAGATCTCGTCGTGGGCACGCCCCGGCTTCGAGTCGCGCCACAACTCGGCCTACTGGCAGCGCCGCCCGTACACCGGCATCGGCGCCGGAGCCCATTCGTTCGACGGGGAGACCCGTTCCTGGAACGAGCGCGACCTCGACCGCTACCTGGCCCGCGCGGAGGACGGCGAGCGGCCGATGTCCGGCAGCGAGCAGCTCGACGAGCCGACCCGCGCCTTCGAGGCCGTGGCCCTGGGTCTGCGGCGCGTCGCAGGCTTCTCGCGCGGCGCGTTTGCCGCCGAGTTCGGCGAAGACCCGCTGCGGCGCTACGCTGCCGCGGTCGACGAGGCGGTCGCAACCGGTCTGCTCGAGGTCGCCGAGGACGCGATCCGTCTCACCCCACTAGGGCGTCTCTTTGCCAACGAGGCGCTCGTCGCATTCGCGCCATAGGAGGTCCAATGGGCAACTCCATGCTCGAGAGCTACCTCGCAGGGGCGGACCCGCGGGCGGAGCTGGTCGTCCGCGCGCTCGATCGGGCCATCCTCGACGCGCACCCCGACTTCGACGTCGCCATCAAGTACAGGATCCTGATGTACGCGCTGGAGGGCGACTTTGGAATGTGGGTCTGCGCCGTCGATGCGGGCCGCAAGGGGGTGGCTCTCCGCTTCCTGTACGGCGTCATGCTCGACGACCCGCTGCACGTCCTGCGGGCCGGCAGCTCGGTCCTCATGACCTGGGACCTGCCGTTTGACGCTGCCATCGACCCGGCGGCCGTCGGGGCCTTCGTCGCCGAGGCAGTCGAGCGCAACGGCGACTACAAGGCGAACCGCCAGGCCGTGCAGGACAAGGCCTATGCCGCTGCCGAGAAGGCGGGCCGACGGCCAAAGGCTCGCGGCTGAGCGCTCGCGACGCAGGCTGGCCCGCAACCACGGCTCCGAAATCATCCGGCGGCTACAAACGGCCAACAAGACACCGATGCCTGCCCGGCGCCGTCACCTGATGGCCATTCAGCCAGGCAGGGACCGCAAACGGCCCTTTCTTGGCCGATGTAGTCATCCGTTGGCCGCCGAGTGTCCTCGCGGCTGAGCGCTCGCGTTGACACCGGTCCGGCACCGTTGGTACGATGCCGTTCACGCACGATTAGCACTCTCACCCTTAGAGTGCTAACGCGACTCCACTGAGGGTCACCCTTGGTCGGCGATCAGACTCCCAACAGCGAACGCGCGACCCCGCCCCGCTCCGGTCTCGAGCTGACCGAGCGGCAGCGGACGGTGCTGCGCGCCGTGGTGGAGGACTACGTGATGAGCGCGGTGCCGGTCGGCTCGCGCGCGCTGGTAGATCACTATCGGCTGCTGATCAGCTCCGCGACGGTCCGCAGCGCCATGGCTGAACTGGAGGCGCTCGGCCTGTTGAGCCACCCGCATACCAGCGCCGGCCGCGTCCCGTCAGACCTCGGCTACCGCGTCTATGTGGAGTCGCTGATGCACGAGTCGTCGCTCGACCGCGCCGATCAGCTGATGATCCGCCACCAGTTCTCCCAGGTGCAGCTGACCAGCAACGAGTGGCTGCGCCTGGCCGCCTCGATCCTCGCCGGCAGCACTCGCTCCGCCGCGGTGGTCACCCCGGCCAAGGCCCGCCGCGCCCGATTCGGCCACCTCCAGCTCGTCGAGCTCGGCGACCAGTCGCGGCTGGCAGTGCTGGTGCTCGCCGACGGCAACGTGGTGCAACGCCGCCTCGACCACGCCGCCCTTGAGCGCGTGATGGCCGGAACGCAGCTTGGCCAGGCGCAGCTGGACGAGGCGGCGGCCACCATCAACACCGAAGCGGCCGGCATGACCGCACTGCAGCTTCGCCGCCGCCTGTCGAAGCTCGACGGCCTGACCGCTCACGCGGCCGAGGTTGTCGCCTCACTGCTTGAAGACGCGGACACCGCGACCGTCGAGGAGGTCTTCACCGATGGGATCGGCAACGTGCTGGAGCAGCCCGAGTTCGCGGGGGGCGCGAAGCTGCGGGGCGTGCTCGAGGTGCTCCAGCGCTCCGACTTCCTGGAGCAGCTGGTGCCGGTGCTGGCGCGGCGCGGCGGGGTGACCGTGATCATCGGCCATGAGAATGCCAACGACGCGATGCACGAAGTGAGCCTGGTCTTCGCCCCGTACGGGGAGCCGGATCGGGCGATTGGTCTGCTCGGCGTCCTGGGGCCGACGCGCATGCCGTATCCGCGTGCGATCCCAACCGTGCGCTACCTCTCGACCCTGATGAACGAGCTGATGGCCAGCCAATCCGGAGAGACCCATGACTGAGCACCGGGGCAACGGCGCCCCCAACGGCCCTCCCAGCGGCCCTCCCGACGAAGCGCGCCATGGGCGTGGCCCGTCGCGCGGCGAGCTGATCGCCAAGCTGGAAGAGCTTGCAGGCGAGCTTGACGAAGCGCGCGCCCAATCCGACGAGCAGCTGCGCACGGCGCAGCGCGCCACCGCCGACCTGGCCAACTACCGGCGCCGCGTGGAGGAAGAGCGCGATGCGGTGGCCGGCTTCGCCAACGCGATGCTCATCAGCAAGCTGCTGGGCGTGCTCGACGACTTCGACCGCGCCCTGGCCCAGGTGCCCGCCGGCACCGATGAGAGCTGGCTGGACGGCATCCGGCTCACCGAGCGCAAGCTGCGCGGCGTGCTCGAGGGCGAGGGGGTCACCCAGATCGACGCGCTCGGTCAACCATTCGACCCGAACCTCCACGAGGCGGTTCTCCACGAGGAGACCGCGGACCATCCCGACAACCAGGTGATCGGCGAGCTGCAACGGGGCTACCGGCTCCGCGATCGGGTCCTGCGCCCGGCTCTCGTCCGCGTCGCGAACAATCCGAAGGAGCACTGAACAGATGGGCAAGATCATCGGCATCGACCTTGGCACCACCAACTCGGTGGTCGCCGTCATGGAGGGCGGCGAGCCCCAGGTCATCACCAACGCGGAGGGTGGCCGCATCACGCCATCGGTCGTCGCCTTCGCCAAGAGCGGGGAGCGGCTTGTCGGCCAGGTCGCCAAGCGCCAGGCGATCACCAACCCGGAGAACACCATCTTCTCCATCAAGCGCTTCATGGGTCGTCGCTTCGAGGACCCCGAGGTGGTCCACAGCAAGGACCTGGTGCCCTACACCGTCAGCAAGGACCCCAAGTCCGATGGCATCGTGGTGACCCTGGCCAACGGCAAGACCTTCAGCCCGCCCGAGATCAGCGCCATGATCCTGCAGAAGCTCAAGGCCGATGCCGAGGCCTACCTGGGCGAGAAGGTGACCGAGGCGGTGATCACCGTGCCGGCCTACTTCGACGACACCCAGCGCCAGGCGACCAAGGATGCCGGGCGGATCGCCGGGCTGGACGTCAAGCGGATCGTCAATGAGCCGACCGCAGCGGCGCTGGCCTACGGGCTCGACAAGACCAAGGACGAGAAGATCGCCGTCTACGACCTGGGCGGTGGCACCTTCGACATCTCGATCCTCGAGCTGTCCGAGGGCGTCTTCGAGGTGCGCAGCACCAACGGCGACACGCACCTGGGTGGCGATGACTTCGACCAGCGCGTGATCGACTGGCTCTCCGCCGAGTTCAAGAAGGACCAGGGGGTCGACCTGAGCAAGGACCGGATCGCGCTCCAGCGGCTCAAGGAAGCGGCCGAAAAGGCGAAGATCGAGCTGTCGACCACCACCCAGACGGAGATCAACCTGCCCTTCGTCAGCGCTGACGCCTCCGGGCCAAAGCACCTGGTCATCACCCTCTCCCGCGCCAAGCTGGACGATCTGGTGGCCGACCTGGTCAAGCAGACAGAGGGTCCCGTCAAGCAGGCCCTGGCCGATTCCGGCCTCAAGCCGACCGACATCGACGAGGTGATCCTGGTCGGTGGCATGACCCGCATGCCCGCCGTCATCGAGGCGGTCAAGGCCATGTTCGGCGGCAAGGAGCCGCACAAGGGAGTCAACCCCGACGAGGTGGTCGCCGTGGGCGCCGCCATCCAGGCCGGTGTTCTGGGTGGCGAGGTGAAGGACGTCCTGCTGCTCGATGTGACCCCGCTGTCGCTGGGGATCGAGACGCTGGGCGGCGTGGCGACCAAGATGATCAACCGCAACACCACCATCCCGACCAGCCACACCCAGATCTTCTCGACCGCCTCGGACTCGCAGCCATCGGTCGACATCGTCGTCCTCCAGGGCGAGCGCGAGATGGCGTCCGACAACAAGAAGCTGGCCACCTTCCGGCTCGATGGCATTCCACCGGCTCCCCGCGGCGTGCCGCAGGTCGAGGTCACCTTCGACATCGACGCCAACGGCATCCTCAACGTGGCCGCCAAGGACAAGGCCACCAACAAGGAGCAGAAGGTCGCCATCACGGCCTCCTCGATGCTCGCCAAGGAAGACGTCGACAAGATGGTCCGAGACGCGGCCGAGCACGCCGAGGAGGACCGCAAGCGGCGTTCCGAGATCGAGTCGCGCAACGAGGCCGACGCGCTCACCTACCAGGCCGAGCGGCTGATCAAGGACCTGGGCGACAAGATGGGCGAGGACGACCGCAAGGAGATCACAGCCCGGATCGAGGCGGTCCGCGAGGCCCTGAGCGGGACCGATGCAGGCGTCATCGACTCGACCAAGCAGCAGCTCGCCGAGGTGCTGCAGCGGGTCGGGACAAAGGCCTACGAGCCGGGAGGCACGCCTCCAGAAGGCGGGGACGGGACCGACGGCGCCGGTGGCGCCGATGGGGCTGGCCCGGCCGAGGGAGCCGCCGCTGGCGAGGAAGAGGGCGAGACCATCGAGGGGGAGTACAAGGAGGTCTAGGTCGTCGGCTATGGCCGCCGCCCAACCACCTTTGATTGGCTATCGCACAGCCTGCGGGCGGCTGGCCTCCGTCCCTCACCGGGACGTACTCCTCCCTGGACTCTCGCAGACCACGCGCACGCCGCCGGCTGGCTGGCCGCGGCGACGGCGCAGGCGACTACCTCTCATCTATGGAGAACAACGATCCATGCGCAGTCACCCCGACCGGCTGCTTCTCGTGGGGCGAGAGGTAGCGCACTCGTGAGGGCTTATCGGCGCCTCGACCGGACCGAATTCCCCACACGTGCGAGATAACCCTCCGGGGTGGCCGGCGCCCCTAACCGGGACGCGTTCATCGCTGTACGGTTAGTGGGTCGGCGGTAGCGTCTGGCCACGAGAAACCAGTCAATGCTCTGGCTCTTCTACGGATTTCTGCTGATCGGGCTGCTGCTGCTTGTCGCAGATCTGTCTGGCCGGCTGATCGTATCGCGGGAGCGCCTCCTCTGGTGGCGGTGGATTGGATTGGCCGCCGCAGCCGGGCCCGGCGTCGCGCCGCTTCTCTATGGCGCCACCGTCGTCGGCGTCGCTGATCTCGCTTGTTTCGCGGCGATTGCCGCGGGAGTGCTGGGGCTCGCGTCAGCCACGGCAGCGCGGTGGCTCGTGCGGATCGGCTACCTGGGCCTGCTCATCATCGGGGCGCTACCAAGTTGGGCGTTGATCTTCCTCACACCGTTCGTCGCGCTTGCCGGCCTGGCGCTCGCGCAGGCACCGGCGGAATCGACGGTCAGCTGAGCTGGCTCGTACACGCGTCGCGCGCGAGCCAGGTTGCGGCGAGCCACTCGTCGAGGTCCAAGTCGGCGTACCGTAGCCGCCTGCCGACAACCAACGGTGGACGGAGGACAACGTGGCGACGAGCGCTTCAGCGTTCCCGCAATTTGACCTGACCGGCCGGACCGCACTCGTCACGGGGGCCGCGCGGGGAATCGGGCGCGCCATCTCCCTCGCGCTCGCGAATGCCGGAGCCGATGTCGCCCTCGGGCTTCGAGAGGCGTCCTCGAATGACGACCTCGCCGACGAGATTCGCGCCATGGGAAGGCGCGCTCTCCCGGTGCAGATGGATGTGCTGCAGCACGACCAGATCGACAGCGCGGTCGAGAAGACCGCCAGCAGCTTCGGACGGCTGGACATTCTCGTCAACAACGCCGGACTGGGACCCAGCGCCCCCGCCGAGGACGTCACCGAGGAGAACTTCGACCTGACCTTTGACGTGAACGTCAAGGGCGCCTTCTTCGCGAGCCAGGCCGCCGGGCGGATCATGATCCGGCAAGGGTACGGGCGGATCATCAGCCTTAGCTCGCAGGCCGGCTTCGTTGCGTTGCCCACCGAATCGGTCTACTGCATGTCCAAGGCGGCGGTCGCCCACATGACGAAATGCCTGGCCATCGAATGGGGTCGCCACGGCATCACGGTCAACGCTGTGGCGCCAACCTTCATCCGAACAGCGGGCACCGAAACGGACCTCGCCGATCCGATCTTCGAGGCCGATGTCAAGGAACGGATCGCAGGCTTGCATCGAATCGGCGAGCCGATGGACGTCGCGGGCGGTGTCGTCTTTCTTGCCTCGCCCGCCGCGTCACTGATCACCGGCGTGACGCTCCTGATCGACGGAGGCTGGACCGCCCGCTAGAAGCCTCGCAAGAAAGCCTTCCCTCCTGCCGCGAAGAGGTGTATCGTGCTGAATCGTGGCTTTCTATCAGAAAGAAAGACCTGGCCCGCTGCGCCACGCGACCATGCTCGAGGTCAACGAATTCCTCGTCCTCGACTACGTCCGCGAGCACGATCCCACCTCCCGAACGGAGATTGCGCACAACCTGGGATTGTCGCCAGCCTCGGTCAGCCGTATCGTCGGTCGGCTCATGGACGACGGCCTGGTGGGCGATGGCGGCCGGGTCCAGTCGGACGGCGGCCGTCCGCGAGCGCTGGTCTCTTTTCGCCGGGACGCGGGTGCCGTGATCGCCGTCGACCTGGGTGGCACCAGCTGCCACGCGGCTCTGGCCGATCTGGCCGGGACGGTGCTGGCTGAGGATCTACGCCCGACCCGGACCGGCGACGAGGCGTTCAGCACGCTCCTCGCGACGATCGAGTCAATGCGCGCGGAAGCGCTGAGGCGGGAGCTGCCGGTCGTTGCCCTGGCGGTGGGGGTGCCCGGGATCCTCGATCCGGAGTCGGGCCGCGCGTACGACGCGCCGCGCGTCGGCTGGGATGGTTTCCCCGTGGTGGAGCGCCTCCTCGACGCTGTCGACCTCCCGTTCGTGGTGGACAACGACGTCAACCTGGCGGCGCTGGCGCACGCGTGGCGAGGCGATGGACGGCGCATCGCCGACTTCGTGACACTTTCGGTCGGAACGGGGACCGGGGCCGCCATCGTCTCGGGCGGTCGCCTCCTCCAGGGACACCACAACGCCGGCGGCGAAGTAGGCTACATCGTCGTGCGCAAAGAGGACATCGGTCGCCCGGTGACCGATGGGCTCGGCGCATTCGAGTCCTTCGCATCCGGCCCGGGGGTGGCCTCGAGGGCGCGGGCGTTGATGTCGGCCGGCCATCGGTCCACCCTGTCCGATGCCGAGATCACGCCGCAGGCCGTGCTGGAGGCGGCGACGCGTGGAGATGCGCTCGCCCGCCAGGTGGTCGACGAGCTGCTGGACGAGCTGGCGATGGGGATCGTTGCGCTCTCCGCGCTGGTCGATCCGGAGGTGGTGGTGCTGGAAGGGGGCGTCGGGCGGTCACTCGGCCCGTTCCTGGACGAACTGACGGCCCGAATCGCGCCCAGCGTGCCGTTCTCTCCGCGCATCGTGTTGTCGAGCCTCGGCCAGGACGCCACCGTCCTGGGCGCCGTGGCGGCCGCGCTGGGGCTCGCACGCCAGCGGACGGCGCCGGCGGCCGTACTGGGGGCGTTCAGCGTGAGCGGGGTGGCCGGCCATGCAGGGTAACGGCGTGACGCTGGCGATCGACGTCGGGGGGAGCCGGAGCCGTCTGGCGCTCGTTGACAACGGGAGCATCGGTGCGCGGGTGGAGCGGGCTACCGCGGAGCTGGTCGGCTTGGACGGGACGATCACCACCGGGCTCGCTGCATTGGCGCGCAGACTCCATGACAGCGCGGGCTTGCCGCGCCTCCCGGCGATCGGGGTGGGCATGGCGGCAGCGGTGGACAGCGCCGGCATCGTGCTGCAGGCACGAGACTTCGGGATCCCCCGCGGCCCATTTATCCGCGATGTGCTGGCCGAAACGTTCGGCGTTCCCGTGCTGGTCGAGAACGACGCTAACCTGGCTGCCCTGGCCGAGCACCGGCTGGGGGCGGCGCAGGGTGAGGCGAACGCTGCGGTGATCACGCTGGGCACCAACATCGGCCTTGGTCTGATCCTGGGCGGCCGGATCCACCGGGGAGCACGCGGTGCCGCCGGGGAGATCGGCCTCCTGCTCGTCCCGGCAGCCGATGCCGATCAGCAGCCGGGGGAGGGTCGCCTGGTCGACGCCGGACCGCTGGGGCGCACCGTGTCGCGAGCGCCGGCAGGCTATGCGTGGATCGAAGAGCTGGTGGGTGGCGGGGCGCTCGCTGCGGCGGCCGGGGAGGCCCATCCGCGAGTGTTTGCGCCAGCCGCGCTCTCAGATCCAGCGATCCACAAGCTCTCCGAACGCGCCATCGAGGGGTGGGCGATGGCCATTGCGGACCTCGCAGTCATGGTGGATCCCGGGGTTGTCGTCCTCACCGGCGGGGTCGCGACCGACGCGGCGCCCTTGCTCAATGCGCTCCGGCGGCGAGTTGCCGAGCTCGCCGGCTTTCCCTTGGAGATTCGACTCGGCTCATTGGGCCCCGATGCCGAGCTGCTCGGGGCGGATCTCTTGGCCCGAGCCTTCCTTGACGGAGGGACGGCCGACGCCCGAGCCGGGCTCTCGGCTCAATCAGTAGGAGGTTTGAGATGAGGACCAGTTACGGCCGGCCGGGCGTAGTTCGCGCGCTGGCGGCCCTCTTGGCAGCGCTGATCGTGGTCAGTCTTGCCGCTTGCAGTACTCCAGCTTCATCTGGCGGTGACCAGATCACGCTGAATACCATCTGGATGAAGCAGGCGGGCTACAGCGAGACAGAGATCAAGGCGATGACCGACGCCTTCACCGCGGCCAACCCGAACATCAAGGTCAACCTGGAGTTCGTCCAGTACGAGGCGCTTCATGACAAGATCGTCACGGCGCAGGTCAACGGCGACGGGCAGTACGACACCGTCCTGATCGACACTCCGTGGCCGGCCGAGTTCGCCGATGCCCAGATCGTGAGCGACATCACCGACAAGATCCCCGCCGACTTCAAGAGTGGGGTCTTCGACAGCGCATTCACCGCTGCCAGCTACAAGGGCAAGATCTGGGGCGTGCCGTGGATCAACGACACGAAGTTCTTCTTCTACAACAAGAAGATGCTGGCCACCGCGGGCATCACCACGGCACCCAAGACCTGGGATGACGTGCTGGCAGCGGCACGGGCCATCAAGGCCGCCGGCATCGTCGAATTCCCGCTCGCCTGGAGCTGGGTGCAGGCCGAGGCCGTCATCTGCGACTGGGCCGAGATCGCCGGCGTGATGGGCGGGGCCAACTTCATCGATGACCAGGGCAAGGCCACCTTCAACACGGGTGGCGGCCTGGCCGCGCTGGAGTTCATGAAGAAGACGATCGACGATGGGCTCACCAACCCGGCATCGCTCGGCTTCACCGAGGTCGATGTCAACAACACCATCGCAGCCGGTCAGGCGGCGATGGGCCTGAACTGGACCTTCGGCTACAACGTGCTGAATGACAAGGCGAACTCAACGGTCGCCGGGGACATCGCGGTCGTCGCCGCCCCGGGTACCGCCAGCACGCCGACCGCCGGCGTGAACGGTGGCATGAGCATCGCGGTCACCAGCAAGAGCAAGCATCCCGCGGAGGCGCTCAAGCTGGCCCTCTGGATGGCCAGCCAGCCGATGCAGGAGAAGTACGACGCGAACACCTTCCCGATGTGGAAGGCGTCGTTCCAGAACACGACCCTGACGAGTGTCAACCCCGAGTTCTGGGCCGCGGCCGATCGTGCGTTCGCCGGACTCGTGGCGCGGCCGATCGTGCCGTACTACACCAAGCTGTCGAGCGCCCTGCAGGTCGCCATCCAGGAGGCCCTGAAGGGCACCAAGACGCCGAAGGAGGCGCTGGACGGGGTTGCCGCCCAGCTGCCGACGCTCAGCCAGTGATCTTTTCTGGCGGGCCTGATCGATGAGCGAGGCCGTTCTGGCCCGTCCACGACGGGCCCGCCAGAGGAAGCAGTGGCCTGAATCGTGGGTGGCGGCGGCCTTCGTGGCCCCCGCCGCCCTCATCATCGTGCTCATCGTGCTCGTGCCGTTGGGACGAGCACTCTGGATGAGCCTCTTCAACATCCAGCTGACACGTCCCGGGGTCGAGCCGTTCGTCGGCCTCGGGAACTACATCGACCAGCTGCTCAGCGGCAATTTCTGGGGATCGGTGGGCCGGGCGCTCTTCTTCACCGTCGCCTCGACAGCCCTTGAGCTGCTATTCGGCCTGGCGTTGGCGCTGCTGATGGACCAGCCACTGCGCGGCCGCTGGCTGCTGCGCACCATCATCATCCTGCCCTGGGCACTGCCCACCATCGTCAACGCGCTGATGTGGCGCTGGATCGACAACGCGGAATATGGCTCCTTGAACGCGCTGCTGACCCAGACCGGCCTTATCAGTCACTACCAGCCGTGGCTCTCCAACAGCGATACGGCGATGTGGATGGTGATCCTCGCCGATGTCTGGAAGCTGACCCCGCTGGTTGCGATCCTGCTGCTGGCGGGGCTTCAGTCGGTTGACCGCGAGGTGGTCGAGGTGGCCCGCGTCGATGGCGCCAGCAGCTGGCAGACCTTCCGCCTGATCCTGCTGCCGCTGATCACACCCGTGATCCTGATCGTGCTGGTGCTACGCACCATGGAGGCCTTCAAGGTCTTCGACCTCATCTGGATCATGACCCACGGCGGCCCGGCCAACTCGACGCAATCGATCGCGATCTACGCCTACCAAACCGCCTACCAGGGCTTCGATTTCGGGCGCGGCGCGGCGCTCGGCTACCTGATCGCCCTGGTCATCATGGTCCTGGCCGCGGTCTACCTGCGGCTGCTCGGCCGCGTGGGGCAGACCTGACCGATGGCTCGCCGAACGCTGCGCTCCACGCTTCTGTACGCCGCGATGCTGGTCGCCGTGGTGGTCGTGCTGGCACCGTTCGCCTGGCTGCTCATCTCGAGCGTCGCCGCTCCGGTGGACCTGATCCGTCGCCCGTTGGAATGGATCCCCCGGCACATCGGCTTCGACCGATTCGCCCAGCTGACATTCGGCAGCTCGCCGGGCGACACCGCGCAGGGCTTCCGCTCGGCGATCGTCAACAGCACGGTCATAGCGACGACGGTCACGATCGTGTCCCTCGTCGCGGGGACGCTTGCCGCCTATGCCTTCGCGCGGTTGCGCTTCCCTGGTCGCGGATGGCTGATCCTGGCTTTCATGGCGACCTACATGCTGCCGCCGATCGCCCTGATCCTGCCGCTCTACCAGATCATGAACCTGCTCCACCTGCGCGACACGCCGCTGGCCCTGATCATCGTCTACTCGTCGTTCGTGACGCCGTTCGTGATCTGGATCATGCGCGGCTACATAGCCACCATCTCCTCGGACCTCGATGACGCCGCGCGGATCGATGGCTGTTCGCGCCTTGGCGTGCTGTGGCGGGTGATCGTGCCGGTGGCCCTGCCCGGGCTCCTCTCCACTGGCCTGCTCGCCTTCCTGATGGCGTGGGATGAGTTCCTGTACGCCCTGATCCTCACCCAGACCAACGCGGCGAAGACGCTGCCGGTGGCGATCAACGACTTCATCGGCCGCTTCGGGGTCGACTTTGGGCTGCTGGCCACCGGCGGGGTGATCGCCGCGCTGCCGCCCGTGGTGGTTGCGTTCGTCTTCCAGCGTTACATCGTGGCCGGTCTCACAACGGGAGGCGTCAAGGGATGAGCCTCGATCTTGCACGGCCCGACGGCCCGGACGAGATGGGTCAAGAGCTGGCAGAGGGCCCCGACGCCGTCGAGCGAACCCTTGCCAATCTGGCGCCGATTCGGGCAAGCGCCGATCGGCTCCTCGACGGCGCTGCCCGTATCGTGTTCGTCGGCACGGGCGCGTCGCTCGCCATGGTCCATGCGGCCGCTCCGTCGTGGCGGCGAATCTCGGAGCAGCGCCAACGTCCCGTCCTGGTGCGTCAATCCACCGAAGCCGTCCTCGCCGGTGCCGATGGTTTCAGCTTCGAAGGGTCGGACCTGGTCGTCGCGGTCTCGCAGTCGGGTACCAGTCCGGAAACACTGGCCGCCCTGCGCATGGCACGATCGAAGGGCTGCGAGACGATCGCCGTCACCGCACAAGCGACGTCGCCACTCGGTTCGGAGGCGTCGCTCACGGTGCAGGTGGGCAGCGGTGAAGAACGGGGAGCCGCCACCAAGTCGGCGCTGGCGACGCTTGCGGCCCTGTACGCCATAGCCGGGCAGCTCGACGGCGAATCAGGGCCAGCTGTCACCACCGCCCTGCGCAAGATCGTGATGTCGTGGTCCTCGGTCGTCGCAGCCGCGCCTGTTCTGGCGGCGGCACGTCAGACGTGGGTCGTGGGGTTTGGATCGGGGCTGGGGATCGCCGAGGCGGGCGCGCTGCTGTGGCATGAAAAGGTCATCCGACCGGCAGTGGGCACGACGCCCAGCGAGTTCCGGCATGGGCTGATCGAGGCGGCCGGGCCCGCCGATGCGGTGATCCTGATCGACGTCGACAGGTCCGACCCGCGTCGTCGGGCGTATCTGACCCGTCTCGACGAGGAGCTGGCCGCGCTCGACGTGGCGCTGGTCGAGATCCGCCCAGGTCCCGACCGCACACCGGTCAGCGGCAAAGCGTCGGAAACACCCCGGCGAATTCGCTACCCCATTCCCGCAGAGGCGCCGGCGACCGTTGCGCTGGCGGCCCTGCTGCGCGTCCAGCAGCTCGCTCGCGCGACGGCGCTCACCGCGGGAACATACCGCGACGAGTTCGTCGTCCTCCATCACGTGGTACAGCCGGCGATCGATCTCCTCGAGTGATCGCGATCGTCAGCGGCCTGGCAGCCGCCATGGTCTTCGCCGCATCGGTGCTCGCGGCGACGACCGCCACGCGGCGGATCGGGCCGGGACCAACCGTCGCATGGGTCATGCTCATCGGCTTCCCGATTGCCCTGCTGGCTGCCCTGTCGGACACGACGGGTCTGAGCGCCGCTTCATACCTCTGGCTGGCGATCGCGGGATTGGGCAACGTGGTGGGCCTGGGATTCGAGTACATGGCGTTACGCATCGGGCGGGTGGGCGTGGTCGCACCCCTCACTTCGACCGAAGGCGCGGTCGCGTCCCTGCTGTCGATCGCCGGCGGGGCCCCATTCAGCTGGGGGCTGATGCTTGCCCTCGGGATCGTCGCTGCAGGTGGGGCCCTGACCGCTGCGTCGGCAGAGCCGGCGGCTCACGAGGCTGGCCAGAGGCGTCATGCGCTCGTGTCGGTGGGCCTGGCGCTGCTGGCGGCGATTTGCTTTGGATTGAGCCTCTACGCAACCGGCCTCGTCAGCCAGTCGCTACCGTTGGGCTGGGTCCTGCTGCCGGCAAGGCTGTGCGGCGTGCTGCTGGTGACGGTGCCCATCGCCGCCATGGGCCAGCTCAGGCTGGAGCGCTCGGCTGCCCCCGCGGTCGTCGTCGCCGGTCTCGCCGAGGTCGTCGGATTCCTGTTTATTGGGATCGGCACCCGCACCGATATCGCCATCACGTCGGTCCTGGCCTCGCAGTTCGCGGCGTTCGCGGCCATCGGTGCCGTCTTTCTGTTCGGGGAGCGGCTGAGCACGATTCAGAAAGGCGGAATTCTCGCCATTGCGGTTGGGACCGCCCTCGTCGCGGTCTTCGCCGCCTAGCGGGCGAGCGCAGCGACTACCTCCCATCTGCGGAGAACAGCGGTGGATGCACAGTCACCCCGACCGACTACCGCTCCTGGGGCGACAGGTAGCTGCGCTCGTGACGGCTATCGGCGCCCGGGCCGGACCGAATTCCCCACTTGTGAGACATGCCCCGGGTGGCCGGCGTCGTCAGCTCAGCTGGCTCGTGCAGTGGGGGCAGCGCGTGGCGGCCCGCGGGATATCGATGGTGCAGAAGGGGCAGGTCTTGAGGGGCGATTCGGCGGGCTCATCGGGCTTCTTCATGCGGGCGGTCATGGCGTTCATGGGTTTGACCACGAAGAAGAAGATCGCGGCTGCGATGAGCACGAAGCTGATCAGCGCGTTGAGGAAGAGTCCGTAGTTCACGGTTGCGGAGCCGGCGGCGAAGGAGAGTGTCGAGAAGTTCGGCACGCTCAGCAGGCCGAGCAACGGCGTCAGGACGTTCCCGACGAACGAAGTCACCACCGCGCCGAAGGCGGCGCCGATCACGATGCCGACAGCCAGATCGATCACGTTACCGCGCAGGATGAAATCGCGGAATTCCCTGAGCATGGAACCCTCCTCGGTCGTGTTGTCGATCAGTCGGCCCGGAGTATAGGTCGGGTCATACAGGTCGGACCGCCTGAGCCGTTGATCCCGATCTCGCTCGCCGGATAGGTGTGCACCTCGTAGCCGGCGGCCTCCAGGGCGCGTTGGGTGACCGGGTTGCCGGCAGCCATGACCAGCACCCCGGGGCGCACGGCGAGGACGTTGCAGCCAAGAGTCGGGTACTCCTCGTCGGGGACGGGGATGGTCCGGATGTCGAGCTCACCGAGCAGCTCCCACAGGCCAGCGGGCAGAAGCGGCAGGTAGACGACCGCCAGATCATCGGTGACCGGGGAGATGACCGACAGCAGATGCACCAGCTCGGCGCCGCCGCGCCAGTAGGGCAGGTCGAAGGTGCGCACGTCGCCACCGACCAGGGCCGCCAGCTGCCGGGCGCCAGCGTCATTGGTGCGCAGCGAACGGCCGATGCACAGCAGGTTCGGGCGCAGCCAGAAGGTGTCGCCACCCTCGATGGTGCCAGGTGCCTCCACGCGTCCAACGGTCGGGATGCCCGCGGCGCTCGTCCA
Source organism: Chloroflexota bacterium (assembly GCA_031370085.1). Classification (GTDB taxonomy): domain Bacteria; phylum Chloroflexota; class Limnocylindria; order QHBO01; family QHBO01; genus CF-167. The sequence goes on from JANMPX010000099.1 coordinate 17,127, forward strand.
CGCCTCCAGGAGCGCCGGCTCGCCCAGCCGGTTCGGCTTGCCAGGGCGCAACGGGATGGCGCCGCGATCGGTTACCAGGAGGGAATCGAAGGTGTAGACCAGGTCGGGGTCATCGGTCTCGACGTCGAGAGTGTGGACCGTCACGCCCAACCGCCACAGCAGCTCAACGAACGTGGTGTGGTCGCGCTGCGCGATCGCCAGGTTGACCGGGTGCAGGAAGCCGTGCGCTGGATCGGTGAAGGAGTTGCCGAAGGCACGACCCGGCCGGTGGACGAGCACCTCGCGCAGTGGTGCGGTCATGCTCTGGGCGCCCCAGCGGCGGGCGGTCGCATCGGTCATGGAAGGAGGATAGCCATCGACTCGCGGGCTAGACTCGGGCCGTGCGCCTGGCCACCTGGAATGTCAACAGCCTGAAGGCTCGCCTCGATCGCGTGCTGGCCTGGGCGGAGGCCGTGCAGCCAGACATCCTGTGCATGCAGGAGACCAAGCTGGCCGATGCGGCCATGCCCGAGATGGACTTCCGCGCGCTCGGCTACGAGGTCGCGCATCACGGGCTGGGCCAGTGGAACGGCGTGGCGATCGCCTCGCGTATTGGCATTTCGGATGTGCAGGCGGGCCTCCCGGCAGCCGACGGATGGACCGATGACGGCGGCCGCTTCCTGGCCGCCACCTGCGGCGGCGTCCGCGTGGCGAGCATCTACGTGCCGAACGGGCGCGTGGTCGGCTCCGAGTTCTATGCCGCCAAGCTCGAGTGGCTGGATCGGCTCAATGGCTGGCTGCAGACCGCGTGCGATCGTTCGGCGCCGATGGCGGTGTGCGGCGACTACAACGTCGCGCCCTTCGACGATGACGTGTGGGATCCGGCCGCGGTCAACGGGGGCACCCACGTCTCAGAGCCCGAGCGCGCGGCCGTCGCTCGCATGCGGGACTGGGGCCTGGTCGACGTGGTGCGCCGATTCCACCCGGAGCCCGGCTTCTTCACCTGGTGGGACTACCGGGCGGGGAACTTCCACAAGAACTTCGGGATGCGGATCGACCACGTCTACGTGACCGAATCCCTGGCCGCGCGGGCCGTGCGCGCCGAGCGTGACCGCGACGCCCGCAAGCCATCGACCTACCCGGCGATCCCCTCCGACCATGCCCCGGTGGTGGTGGATTTCGACGGCCAGCCGCGGTGAGCCTCGGGCGAGTAGCCTGAGCGAAGACCCGAAGTCTGGCGGCGGACGACCGCGAGATCGAGTCGGAGGAGAACCGATGGCAGTCAGCTTCGACCACGAGCCCCATCCCAGGATCGAAGAGCGCAAGAAGGCCGGGCCTCCGAAGACGGCGGACGAGCAGGTGGGCTTCAACGGACGCTTCGCACTTCTCATCACGACGATCGTCGGGACGATGTGGTGCGCCTATGCGTTCGCGATGCTCGCGCTGGTGGCGCTCCCGTCGGCCCTGACCTCCGGACCGCTGGCGATCGTACAGTGGGTGAGCCAGACGTTCATCCAGCTCGTGCTGCTGTCGATCATCATGGTCGGCCAGAACATCATGGGGAAGGCCTCGGACAAGCGGGCCGAGATGACCTACAAAGATGCGGACGCCACGTTCCACGAGGCAGA
>JANMPX010000106.1:0-3645 GCA_031370085.1 Chloroflexota bacterium
GGCGTTCCACGAAGCGTTCCCCAACCCGCCCACCTTCACGGTCCGCAAGGTCCTGCGCTCCGGCGACCTCGCTGTCGCCGAGGTTGACGAGCACTACCCCGACGGCAGCCTCTGGAACGATGTCTTCATCTTCGAGCTGCGCAACGGCACGGTGGCTTCCATGAGCGGTTACTTCGGTCAGCCCTTCCCTGCCCCCGAGTGGCGCCGTCCGTATCGCGTCAGTCCCTGAAATCCGGCGGAGCGATCACCGCTGCAACATGTAGAGACCGACCAGCACCGACGCGTTGAACGCCCAGTGACAGGCCACCGACGCGGCGAGATTTCCGCTGCGGATGCGCAGCTCGGCGAATATCCAGCCGCCGAGGGTGACGGCGCCGAACCCGCCGAGAACGCCGACGGCCCAGCTCGCGGGACTGAGCCCCAGGCTGGTCTGCCCGACGGTGTGCACCACCGAGAGGCCATGCCACCCGGCGAAGGCGACGGCCGATAGCGCCACCGCCTGCCGGTCGGAGTAGCGGCGGCGCAGCATCGCGAGGAGGACGCCGCGGAAGGAGAGCTCCTCGGGCAGGGCGACCGCGATCGGCAACCAGATCAGTGCGCGAACCAGCACATCGGCGACCGACATGCCGGCAAACGGTGCGTACTGCACCGGCCCCGATGCTGCCAGGCCGCTGCGCAGCAACAGCAGCGCTGCGCCGGCCGCCGCCGCAGCCACCGCCAGCCCAACCGCCATGCCCCGCCAGGCGCCATGCCGGCTGATTCCCAGCTCGGACAATGGCAGATTCCAGAGACGCGACCACACCATCATCCCGACGATGAGAACGGCAGAGATGGTCACGGCGGCCGGACCCGAGGTGAAGAGCTCGCCGCGGGTGATCACGGTGACGACGTTTCCGTAGATCACCAGGGCCGCTGCGAGGAAGAGCAGCGATCGCCGTGTCGGTGGAACAGATGGTCCCGTCATGTGCCGTCCTCGTCGAGTCGTGCTCGACCGCAGGATACGTCGCCTACGACGTGGAGATCCTCGATGCGTTCGGGGACATCGCCACCGTCAGGGTCCTGTCATCGGCATACATGGACTATCTGCACGTCGCCCGCTCTGGCGCCGAATGGCTGTTGCTGAACGTGCTCTGGCAGCGCCGTCCTGGCGGGCGCTGAAGCAGCCGCTCACGGCGGGTTGCTCGGGGCACGCACCGCTCCCCCCAAGAGGCCCGACTGCCTTCCCCCCGGATGACATGCGGGCTGCGGGCGTGCCGCCGAGCGGTTCGAGCATCCGTTCCGAGCGGGCACTGATCGTCTAATCGGATGAGGACTCAGGGAACCGATATGCCTTTAGGGCCACGAGCCTGGCCCGTGGTCCGCGAGAGTGGTCGCCGCCGCGATGATGGACAACAGGCCAGCAAGACCGAACGCCGTGATGAGCCTGATCGAGGAACGCAAACGCCGTAGTCGCATGGAAGCCTCCTCCACGCCCGCCCGGAACGTCTCCGTTGACATGGGCTACGCCTTGTTTATCGAAGAATCAACTCATGCTTATCTTATGCGACAACTACGCTGCCGGTAGAAACCGCAACTTGCGGTAGACTCCGCGACATGCCGCAGACTCGCCTTCCCACCAAACGACCCCGCGTCGACACCACGGTGGGGCCGCGCCTGCGCGCGGCCCGTCATCGGCTTGGCCTGACCCAGCGCGCGCTCGCCGGCGACCGGTACACGGCCGCCTATATCAGCGCACTGGAGGTGGGCCTCGTGCGTCCCTCGTGGGCTGCCCTCACCTACCTGTCCGGCCGGCTGGGCATGGCAGTGCACGAGCTGGTCCGCGAGGCGCAGCCAGGCTGGGATCGGCTCGCCGCCGACCTGCACCTCGCATCGGGCGATTGGCAGCAGGCGGCAGATTCCTACACGGAGCTGCTCGACGGGACCGCGGCCGGCACCGGTGCCGCCCTCCTCCGCCGTGGCCGGGCGGAGGCCCTCTGTCGGCTCGGCCGTCCCCGCGAAGCCCTGGCCGATGCCGCGGCCGCCTACGAGACGCTCACCCGAGCCGGCCAGCAGGCGGACGCCGCCTACGCCGGCTACTGGCTGGGCTACGCCCACTACCAGCTCGACAACACCGATGAGGCCCGTGCCCTCCTCCACCAGCTCCTCGCCGAGGTCCGCGCAGGGCTGGCTGTACAGGCCGATTTCAAGCTGCGCGTCCTGGTCGCGCTGGCCATGGTCGAGTCGTGGGACGGCCACCACGATCGTGCGCTGGCCCTCCTCGAGGAGGGCCGCGCGCTGAGCGACCAGATGGACGACCGGCGCCGGGCCAGCTATCTGCAGTCGCTGGCCCTCAGCCACGCACAGACCGGGGACCACGAGGCGGCGCTGCGTGCCGGCAACAAAGCGCTGACGCTGTTCGAGGCTGCCGACGCCGAGCGCGAGGCAGGCTCGTTGCGTAACAGCCTGGCGCTCACCTACCTCCAGCTGGGCAATTCGGCACGCGCCACCGAGATGGCGGCCGAGGCGCGAACGCTGGGCGTGCGGCACGAGGATCGCCGGCTGCTGGCGCACGTGGCCGAGACGGAGGCGCAGCTTGCGCTGGCCGCCGGCGACCATGCGGCCGTCCGGGAGCGGGTCGCGGAGGCCCTCGAGCTGGCGCGCGCGACCGAGAATGTGCATGCCGAATCGAGCGCTCTGCTGACCCTGGCCCGATCTCAGCGGCAGAGCGGCGACCACGAGGCAGCCGAACAGACCTATCGGCAGGCGGTCGAGCTGCTGCGCCACTTCGGCCCTCGACCGAGGCTCGCCGAAGTCCTGCGCGAATGGGCCGACCTGCTCGTCTCCCAGGGGCGCCACGCCGAGGCCGTTGGGCTCCTCCAGGAAGCTCTCAGCGCCTGATACGCGGGTCAGCGAGCCAGGACCACCTCGGGGCCGCCTGCTGTTGATTGCCAAGCCCCGTCCGTTGTCACGACGGCGAGGCCGAGCCTGAGCCCAAGGCCCAGGCACAGCCGATCAGCCAGCGACAGCGCCGACCGTGGCCGCCACAGATCGGCTGCTCGTTCCGCGTCCTCGCTTGTCACATCGGCAACCTCGAGCCCAAACGAGCTCAACAGGCGTGCCACCAGCTCCGGCTGTGCTCCGTGCTGCCGTGTCTTCTGAAGCACTTCGGACCAATTGGCGGCCCCGATGATCCCCTCCACCAGGTACTGCTCTGCGTCGTCGCCCCCCGGCTCGTCCTGCAGCCAGGCCAGGACCACGGATGCATCCACTACCGCCGTCACCCGCCCTGCGACTCCTTCGCCGCAGCCGACCGCCGATCACGGATCAGCTCCTGGGCCATGCTGGTCCCCACGCCGGCGAACATGCCGCGCAGCCGCTGCTTGACAGCGCTTCGCGGCAGGAGCAGCACTCCCTCGCCCTCCACCAGCGCCACCAGCTGGCTTCCTTCCTGGAGACCCAGCCGGCGCCTGATCTCGACCGGGATGACAATCCTGCCCTTGGGTCCCACTGATAGAACCGAGGTGTCACTCATGAGGCTATGGTGTCACCCTACCGGAATGGCTGTCAACCCTGGGCTCGCTGGCCTCGCAACCCCGGACTCGACAGCATGGCGGTTCGCCGCCAGCGCCTATGGGAGGATTCCCAGCTCGTCGAGCGAGGCATCCA
>JANMPX010000128.1:0-4364 GCA_031370085.1 Chloroflexota bacterium
CGGGATCGGACCCGGGTCTTCGGCTGGTACAACCTGGCCGGCTCGCTGGCCACCGCCAGCGGCGCCCTGGTGGCGGGCCTGAGCGCGCAGTACATCCACGGGAGCGGCTCCACTGAGCTCGACTCCTACCGCGCGATCGTCTTCGGCTACGCGCTGATCGGCATCTTGATGGCGCTCCTCTTCACGCGCCTCTCGCAGGCGATCGAGGTGCCGATGGCGCCGGATATCTCGGTCGCCACCCGGCTCGGGCTGCACAGATCAAGAGGGATCGTGCTTCGGCTGGCGGCGCTCTTCTCGCTGGACGCCTTCGCGGGTGGGTTCGTGATGCAGAGCCTGATCGCCTACTGGTTCCACCTGCGCTTCGGCGCGGACCCGGCGACGCTGGGCGCCATCTTCTTCGCGGCCAACATCCTGGCCGGCTTCTCGGCGCTGGCGGCCGCGCGGCTCGCGGCGCGCATCGGTCTCATCAACACCATGGTCTTCACTCATCTGCCATCGAACGTGCTGCTGATCCTGGTGCCGCTGATGCCCTCCCTGCCGATCGCGGTTGGCGTGCTCCTGGCGCGCTTCGCCATCAGCCAGATGGATGTGCCGACCCGGCAGTCGTACACGCTCGCGGTGGTCGACCCCGACGAACGTTCGGCGGCCGCCGGCGTCACCGGGATCGCGCGGAGCCTGGGTGCGGCCATCTCGCCCTCGCTGGCCGCGCCGCTGGTTCAATCGGTGCCGCTGGCCGGGCTGCCGTTCTTCATCGCCGGCGGGCTGAAGATCGTCTACGACCTGCTGGTGCTGCGTGCCTTCCGCGCCGTGAAGCCTCCGGAGGAGCGGCCCTGACGCTCGGCCGCGAGGTCGCTCGGCATGCGAGCACCTGGACCGGGATGTCCTCCCTGCCGACCACGATGCGGACGATTCGCGGCGTTCCTGGTCGCCGGCCGATCATTCCGCCGGGATTCGACCGAATCGTGGTCGATACGCTCCGCTACCGAGTGGTCGGATGCGCTGCCCCGGTCAACTTCGACTCGTGGAACCCGACAAGAGCTGAGAGGTCGAAGCTCAGCCGCTCTAAACCTTCGCGACGGCTGACGGATCGGCCGGAGTCTGCATTGAGGTGGCCGGGGGAGTCGATGGCACGCGAGCCAGGGCTGCATCGAGCCGCTCGATCAGGGGTGAGGCGCCTACGCGCTCGAAGAAGACGCGCGCCTCGTCCGCCGTGCGCCGACGCTCCGCGGGTTCCATGGCGCCCGTCTCCAGCAGGTCCAGCTGGCACAGAGCAAGCCAGGTAGGGAGCCCCAGCTCGTGCCAGCGCGACTGGGCGTCGAGATACCCCTGCCGCGCCTCGGCCGTGCGTCCCTCGAGCATGGCGATGCCCGCCTCGATGGTGGCCCGCACGGCTTCTGTGCGGCGCCCCGAACGTGCGACCGAGTAGGCGTCCAACATGCGGCGCGCCGTGGCCGCGTCGCCAGCCCAGATGGCGGCTCGCGCCCCGATCGTCGCAGCGTCGGCCGCGGCAGGGCCCAGGGAGAGCGCCTCGTCGGCAAGCTGGATGACATCCGCCAATCGACCGTCAAGCAGCGCCACGGAAAGCCGCACCCACAGCGGGAAAAGCCGGTACTGGACGTCGTCAAAGCCGCTGGCGAGGCTGGCCAGCCGGTCGCCCTCGGCCTTGACGAGCTCGCCCCGGTATGCGCGGATGATGAGGTCCATCGACTCGAACCACAGCCGCTCCCGTGTCTCGAGATCCTGGCTCAGCTGCTGCTGGAGCTCATGCTGGACCCAGTCCCACTCGCCCACCTGGAAGGCGCCGTCGAACGCGTTGCCGAGCAGGTACCGGCCAGCCCAGGTTATTCCGTATCGCGTTGCGCGCTCGTACCCCTCGCGAGAAACCTGGAACGCGAGGACGGGATCCTCGCTCTCGAGGGCATAGCCCAGGTTGGTTGATGCCCGCAGCGTCGAGGCCAGCAGGCCACGGCGCTCGGCGAATGCTCGGGCGCCTGTCAGGGTGACCGTCGCCTCGATGGCTCGGCCCAGGTTCGCCAGCGCCACACCGCGGGTGATCAGGGCCTGGACCGTGAGCTCATCATCGGCGGCCGCCTCCATGGCGGGCAGCGCCCGGTCGGCGATGGCCACCGCCTCGCCCGCTCTGCCCATGCGCATCTCGACGAGGGCGAGTCGTCCCGCGAGCTCGATGAAGCCGGGGTCCGACGGGGTCAGCCCGGGTTCGGCCATGGCCTCGAGAAGCAGTTGGCGCCCCTGCTCCTGGTGGCCCTCGACGAGCAGGCCGGCTCGCTCGGCGATAGCCCTGCGGCGGCCACCCGCGTCTCCCAGCGTGGTGGCGAGATCGATCGCGCGCTGGAAGTGGATGTCCCCGGCCTCGACCAGCCCGGCGTTGACGGCGGCCCGACCGGCCGCCTGCCGGATCTCGAGCTCCTCCGCCGGATCGCTCACCGCCTCGAGCGCGTCCTCGAGATAGCGCTGCGCCTGGCGGGGCGATCCGAGGTCGGTCGCCCGTTGCGCCGCTGCGCGAAGCGCGATGCGAGCCTGGGCAGCAACCGCTGCGCCTTCCTCGCCCGCGGGCTGGGCGCGGTAGGCATCCAGGTAATGCTGCGCCAGCATCCCCGCCAGCTCGTCGTCCCCCAGCCCCTCGAAGTAGCGAGCCGCGGCCAGGTGTCGTGTCCGGCGGTCATTCCGCGCGAGGGTGCCGTACGCCACCTCCCGCAGCAGCCCCTGGACGAAGCGGTACTGGCCTCGTTCCGGCGAGCGCGGGTCGTCGTCCATCGACAGGACCTCACGCTGTACCAGGTGCCGCAGGATCGGCTCTACCTGGTCGGGCTGCGAGGTGACGGCGGTCAATCCCGCGACCGTGAACGACAGGCCAAGGACCGATGCGTGCTGGATCAGGGTCCGCTCGTGGGGCTGGAGGGCATCGATTCGGGCCGCGATGAGCGCGTGCAGCGATTCGGGAACCGCCAGTTCGGTCAGGTCGCCCACCGGTCGGAACGTGTCGCCGTCCGGCTCGATCCGGTTGTCGTTGAGGAGCATGCGCACCGTCTCGACCGCGTACAGGGGGATCCCCTCCGCGCGTGCCACGATGGCGCGCAGTGCCGCGTCCGGAAGGCCGGGAACCAGGCCGGCCAGCAGCTCGCCCATCTCGTCATCGGCCAATGGCTCCAGGCCCAACGAGGTAAAGGCGCGTTGACCGGCTCCCCACGTCGGTCGGCGATCCAGGAGCTCGGGCCGCGTCAGGGTGATCACGTAGATCGAACGCCCGCGCGACCAGGCCAGCAGCTCGTCGATGAAGTCGAGCAGACCCTCATCGGCCCATTGCAGGTCCTCGAAGACCATCACCACCGTGTTCATTTCAGCCATCCGCTCGAAGAAGGTCCGCCACGCGCTGAACAGCTCGCTGCGCTCGCGTCCATGGGCGTCCCCGAAGCCCAGCAGCTGGAGAAGCGGGCCCTCAAGCTCCTGGCGCTCGCTCGCGTCGGGCACGAACTGGTGGAGCGTCTCGGCCAGCCGGGCCCGCGTCGTCTCCTCGTCATCACCTTCGCCGATGCCGAGGCGCATGCGCACCATCTCGCCCAGCGCCCAGAAGCTCACCCCATCGCCGTAGGAGGGCGAGCGACCCTGGTGCCAGTACACGAGCTCGGTCAGCCCGTCGAGGTACTTGTGGAATTCCCACGCCAGCCTGCTCTTGCCGATGCCGGCCTGGCCCATCACCGAGACGAGCCGCACGCCGCGATCGCGGGCGGTGGCATGGAAGAAATCCTTGATCAAGCGAAGCTCGCTCTCACGGCCGACGAAGGGTGGCTCGAGCTGCTCGCTGCGGCCGACGCCGCCCCGCTTGGCGACGACCCGCAGCGCGCGAAAGGCGGGCACCGGCGCCACCTTGCCCTTCAGCTGGTGTTCGCCGGCAGGCTCGAAGGCGATCGCCTCCGACGCCGCTCGAAAGGTTGCCTCCCCAACCAGCACCGTGCCGGGCAGCGCCAGCGACTGCAGGCGCGAGGCGGTGTTGACCATGTCGCCGGCGACCATGCCCATCGAGGTCGCCCCCAGCGTGACAGCTGCCTCGCCGGTGACGACGCCGGCCCGCAGGGCCAGGTCGGGAACGTTCGTCTGCTGGCGCAGGCGGGCAGCCGCGTCGACAAGGTCCAGGGCGGCCCGCACGGCGCGTTCGGCGTCGTCCTCCCGCGCCACCGGCGTACCCCACACCGCCATCACCGCGTCACCGATGAACTTCTCGACGACGCCCCCGTAGCGGTCCACGATCTCGCGGCAGGTTTCGAAGTAGCCGTTCAGCAGCTCGCGAACGTCCTCGGCATCGCGGGACTCCGAGATGGTGGTGAATCCGACCAGATCGGCGAACA
>JANMPX010000177.1:0-4880 GCA_031370085.1 Chloroflexota bacterium
GAGCGCGTCGCGGATCACCGTGGCCAGGTCGGCGTAGCGCTTGACGAAGCGGGCGGTGTGGCCCTCGGTGAGGCCCAGCAGGTCGTGGTAGACCAGCACCTGTCCATCGCAGTGCGGTCCGGCGCCGATGCCGAGAGTCGGGATCGTCACAGCGGCGGTGATCCGCGCGGCGACCGGGGACGGGACCGCCTCGAGGACGAGGGAATAGCAGCCGGCCTCCTGGAGCGCCAGCGCGTCTTCGACCAGCCGCCGGGCCTTGGCGGCGGTTCGTCCCTGTGCCTTGTAGCCGCCGAGCGCGGTGACCGACTGCGGCGTCAGGCCGAGGTGCCCCATCACCGGGATCCCCGACTCCACGATCGCCCGGACCCGGGGCAGCATCCGACCGGCGCCCTCGAGCTTCACGGTGTCGGCACCGCCCTCCTTGATGAAGCGGATCGCATTGCGGACCGCATCGGCGTCGGAGACCTGGTACGACCCGAACGGCATGTCGCCCACCACCAGCGCATGTTGGACCGCGCGGGCCACCGAGCGGGTCATGAACAGCATCTCGTCGACAGTCACCGGCAGCGTCGAGTCGTGGCCCAGCACCACCATGGCGGCACTGTCACCGACCAGCACGATATCCATGCCGGCCGCCTCGGCCAGGCGTCCGCCGGCCGCGTCGTAGGCGGTCACCATGGCGATCTTGGTGCCGTTGCGCTTCATCTGCGCCAGTTCCGGGAGCGCCAGCTTGGCCGGGACCTGGGCGTCGCCAACGTTGGTGTGGCTGGTGGTCATGCGTTAAGCCTCCTCGACAAGGCGCACATTGTCTATCAGACGCGTCGATCCGACCAGCACCGCCGCGGCCAGCGTCAGCCCATCGAGATCCGCGATCGCCACGTAATCGACGTTGAGCCCCGGCTCGGCATCCAGCACGTTACGCGCAGCGCGCACCGCATCCTCGCCGGCACGGTGCGCCTTGAGGCCTGCCTTCAGCGCCTGGGGCAGGGCAAGCGCCGCGGTGCGCTCACCGGCCGACAGGAGGGCGTTGCGGCTTGAGAGGGCCAGTCCATCGGCGTCGCGCTGGGTCGGGCAGGCCACGATCTCGACCGTCAGCGCCAGGTCACGGACCACCTGCTTGACCACCGCCACCTGCTGGGCGTCCTTGCGGCCGAAGAAAGCCAGCTGGGGTCGGACCAGCGCGAAGAGCTTGGTGCAAACCGTGGCCACTCCCCGGAAGTGGCCGGGTCGCGCCCCTCCCTCGAGGTAGGTGCCGATCTTCCCCGGGTCGACCCAGGTGTCGAAGCCCTCTGGATACATCTCCTGCTCGGTCGGGGCAAAGAAGAGATCGACCCCTTCGGCTTCGGCTGCGGCGCGGTCGCCCATCTCGTCGCGGGGGTAGGCGGCGATGTCTTCGCCCCGTGCGAACTGTGCCGGGTTGACGAAGAGGCTGAGCACGACGATGTCGCACGCCTCGCGCGCAGCACGTACCAGCGAGAGGTGTCCCTGGTGCAGGGCTCCCATGGTGGGCACCAGGCCGATACGTTCGCCGCTCAGCCGGACAGGCTCAAGGGCCTCTCGCAGTTCCGCAATCGTGCGCGCCAGCTTCACGGGCGTGTCGCCTCGGCCAGCGCCCGATACAGCGGCGCCAGGTCCGGGTCGCGCTCCTCGAGCGCGCGCAGGTGAGCCTCGACCGTTGACCAGTCACCGCGGGCGATTGGTCCGGTCAGGGCGAAGCCGTTCTCGATGGTGCGGGTCATCAGCGGCACCAGCGCCTCGGGCGGAGCGCCGCTGTCCTGCAGGAGACGCGCCGCCGCCCGGTACAGGGTCACCAGGTAGTTGCTGGCCATGACGGCGCCCGCGTGGTACAGCGGCTTGTCGGCATCGGCAAGGTCGAAGGGCTGCAGGCCCAGGGTCAGGGCCAGCCAATGCCCGGCCTCCCGTGCCTCGTCGGTCTCTGCCGTGACGGCGCCCCAGGCGCCATCGAGCTGCTCGGGGCCGCGGTCGCGGGTCAGGGTCTGCAGTGGGTGGACGCTGAAGCGTCGCGTGTGCGGATCGAGGCCCCCCAATGATGTCGCACCCGACACGTGGGCCACCCAGGGACCGATCGGGATGTGTCGCGCAACCTCGGCGATCACGGCATCGGGCACCGCCAGCAGCACAAGGTCGACAGATGGATCGGCTTCTCGGGCGGTCGTGACGGCCAGACCCCGCTCGACCAGACGAGCGGCGATGGCGCCGCCGGCGCGTCCGGAGCCGATCACGTGCACCGAGCCGATCATTCCTCGACGTAGACCTCGTCGACGAAGCACCAGCGCCAGTCCTCGCCCGCCTCGAATGACTGCATCACCGGGTGCCCGGTCTCCGGGAAATGCCCGCTGGCATGGCGCCCGGGAGAGTTGTCGCAGCAGCCGATGTGCCCGCAATGGACGCAGAACCGCAGGTGGACCCAGCGCCCGCCGGTGGCCAGGCACTCCTCGCAGCCGCGCCCCCGCGGCTCGGCGAGGGTCGCCCCGACAACGTGGCTGCAGAGCGCGGCGTCCGTCACGCCGGAATGGTAACGGTCCGCTCCTCTGCGCCGCGCAGAACCTGCACCTCGAGCGCGGCATCGGCGCTCAACGCGGCCATTGCCTCGAACAGGTCGTCGGCAGTGGCGATCGACCGGCCGGCCGCGGCCACGATCAGGTCGCCCTGGGCCAGCCCGGCAGCCTCCGCGGGCGAGCCGTCCTCCACGTCGCGCACCAGCAGCCCGTCACGCTCCTCGAGGCCGACCGCCCGGCGCAGCCGGCGCGCCACGTGTGACGGGGCAAGGCCGATCCCCAGATGCCGCCGGCGGGGCGCGTCGCCACGGCCGAGCCTGGTCACGCGCTCGAGGAGCGCAGCGTCCGCGGCAATGGCCTGGTAGAAGCCGCTTCCCAACCGATTGGTGTTGATACCGAGCAGACGCCCCTCGGCGTCGACGATCGGTCCACCTGATGAGCCCGGGAGCAGGGGAGCGGTGTGCTCCACGGCCCCTGCGACCCTGCGCCCACGCGGCCCGCGGAAGGCGCGGCCGACCCCCGACACGAAGCCGAAGGTGACCCGCAGCCCGTTGCCGGCCGGGTTGCCGAGCGCCACCACCGGCGAGCCAATCCCCAATGCCGAGCCATCGCCCCACGCGATCGGCGGCGCATCGCCGGTCTCGACGGCCACCACCGCCAGGTCACCGTCGCCGTCGGCGGCCAGCACCGTGCCTGTCGCTTCGCGACCATCGGTGAAGAAGACCTGCAGCTCGTCGCCGTGCAGGTTGTGCGCGTTGGTCAGCACCTTGCCGGGCTCGACCACCACGCCCGACCCGCCACGCCATCGGTTGCCGATACCGACCGTCGAAGTGCCTGCCTTGCCCGCGACCGAGCTGATCGCCGCTCCGAGCTCATCCAGGTGACCCACAGACCCGACCTCCACTGAGTAGGATGTGACTTGCAATGCGCAAGTTACCAGATCAAGCGGGGCGAATGTCAAGGCCGATGCCGTACGATCCGCGCATGGCCTCCTCGCCCAACTCCCCGCTGGCGGCGGCGCTGGACCGCGTCGGCGATCGTTGGAGCCTGCTCCTGGTCGAGGCGCTGCTCGCCGGTCCGCGGCGCTTCGGCGAACTGTCCGCGGAGGTGACCGGGATCGCTCCGAACATCCTCGCCGATCGGCTGCGACGGCTCGAGAGCGAGCGGGTCGTCCAGTCCACACCGTATTCCGAGCGGCCGCCGCGCTTTGCCTACCAGCTCACCGCGGACGGGCAGGAGCTGGCCGGGGCGTTGCGCCTGCTGGCAGATTGGGGGGCGCGTGTCGACCGGGACGCGGAGCCGCTGCGGCACGCAGCATGTGGCACGCCGGTGGAGGCGCGCTGGTACTGTCCGACCTGCGACCGGCCGGTCGAAGGTCGCGAGGTGGAGCACCTGCAACGGATGTAGCCCTCTTGTCGCGGGGGCACTCCGGGCGTACGCTGCCGAACCGACCCAAGGAGCAACTGCCGTGCCCACGATGCGATCCCATCCCGCGCGCGGATCGGCCCGCGCCCTCGTTATCCTGTTGGCCGTCGCCCTCGCCGCCCCGCTGACGGCGTCGGCCGCACCGCCCCCTCCGGGGTTCACTGGCCCTGTGGCCATCGGCTTCACCACCGGTGACGACTGGGAGCCGTCCATCGCCGCTGACCGCAGTGGCCACGTCTACGCGCTGTGGACTCACTACATCGGCTACGCAGGCGGCAGCACGGGCGAGATCGACCCCAGCTGCCCGATCTGCGCCAGCCCGCACATGGTGCTGCAGGTTTCGACCGATGGCGGCGCCACCTTCGGCGCACCGCGCGCCCTCGCCCCATCGGATCTGCGGCAGGACGATCCTCAGATCGTGGTTGACGCTGCCGATGGCCAGACCGTCTACGCGGCCTTCATGCAGGGCAACAAGTCAAGCATGTACGTGGCGCGCTCCGATGACTTCGGCGTCAGCTTCCACCCCGTCCTGGTGGAAGCGATCGAGCGCGGCACCGACAAGATCGCCCTGGCCGCGCGGGGTGGCCACGTCTACCTCGTGTATCACACCCAGCAGAAGATCTGGGCATCCATCTCCCACGACGGCGGGGTGCACTGGACGGTGGTGCAGCCGATCGACAACACCAACAGCAAGTACGGTGTCTCGCTCCCTTCCGGGGCGGCCATCGACTCGCACGGGAACGCGTCCTTCGCCTGGGACGGCGTGAACCGGCCCGGCCAGGCCAAGGGAACGATCAACCTCTACGTCACCAGGACGACAGACGGCGGTGCCACCTGGACGACGGCGCCGGTCTCCGTCTCCCAGGCGCCGCCCGACTGTGGCTGCGCTGGCTGGGATTACTGGGGCGCCCAGATGGCGATGGGGGTCGACGCCTC